>JAFSWY010000221.1 GCA_017444295.1 Selenomonadaceae bacterium
AGGGAGCAGGCGCTCCAATCCGTCGAGACGGGCATCCGCATCGCGGCATCCTGCGCCGAAAACGGCTATACCTGCTTCCTGCCGGGAGAGATGGGCATCGCAAACACCACTTCCAGCGCCGCGATCTGCTCCGTGCTCTGCGGCATCAGCCCTGAACAGGCCACCGGACGCGGCACGAATATCTCCGACGAACGCCTGCGTCACAAGATTTCTATCGTAAAGCAGGCCATCGAAATCAACGCGCCGGACCCGTCGGACGGCGTTGACGTGCTGGCAAAGGTCGGAGGCTTTGAACTTGGCTGCATCGCTGGTCTCATCCTTGGTGCGGCTGCCCATCATGCCGCGGTCATATTGGATGGCTTCAATACGGGCGCAGCCGCCCTGATCGCAACGGCCATCGCGCCCGGGAGCAAGGACTATCTCATAGGCTCCCACCTGGCCGCCGAGGAAGGACATCAAGCCGTACTGAAGAGGCTCGGTATCGTTCCCTACATGCACCTCCAGCTCCGCCTGGGAGAAGCCGCCGGCTCCTCCCTTGCGGCCAATCTGCTGGATGCCGCCATCCGCCTCTATCAGACGCTTGCAGCGGAAAGCGATAACTCACCCTTGGCACTTTTCGATGAAGAGGTCATGGACGACGTCGCGCCCAAGATCACGGACAAGACCTTCAATTTCTATCTCAATACCATGCCCACCTTGGGCCGTTCTTTCATGGAAAAATGCCAGACGCGCATCGACCACCTTGCAAAGCCGCTCTACAGCCTTGGCAGTCTGGAGCAGATCATGGTGCAGCTTGCGGGCATTCTGGATGAAGAACGCCCGCGCCAGAACACCCCGCGCGTCATGCTCTGTTTTGCCCCTGCGGATCCAGAGGCCGTTGCGGCAGCGGAAGCCAAGGCGGAAAATGAGGATGAGAGCCTGATGGACCGCACCGATGACACCATCGATCTCGGAGAGGATACCTCCGGTCAATTTGCGGGGCGCCTGTCCGAAGCCGATCTGCGGGCCATGCAATCCTTTGCCGTCCATGCCGATGCGGAGGGGTTCGTGGCGTACCTGCGGGACAAATTCCCCCCTACGGCCGCCTTCAACTTCGGACGGATGATTGCAGAGGACATCACCTTCACGACGCCCCTGCTTGCCGTCACCTGCATGACGCCAAAGGATGCGCCCCTTTCCGTCAGCGAGGAACTCAAGGCCGCGCTGTTGGACGAAAACGGCAATCTGAAATATGCGGCGGAGGATTTCCTGACCCATGTCCCGAAACATTTGCAGGGCATGGTCTCGGCGCTGATGGGCGCGATGATTGCCAGCTCCCACAACAGCGCCCTCATCATTTTGGACAATCCCGCGACAGAAATCATCGCACGGTATATGGAACAGCTCTGTCCTGCCATCCGGCCCTATATCCTGCACACACAGCCCATGCTGCTGCAGCTTGGCATGACCACGGACGGCGGCGGCATCGCATGCCTTGGGCTTTGCATCATCGATGCGGCTCTGCATATGCTCAACGACATGAAGACCTTTGAAGAAACCAGTGTTTCGATTGCCGCAGACGGTCCGGGCGCAAAAAAACAGCAGCTTTGAAAATGAGTGTTTATCCACACGATACAGGGCAAAAACAGTGGATAAAGTGGATAACTCCCCGCAATTGTCATAAATTCTTGGGATATCCGGCAAGGTTATCCACATTTTTCAGGGGATAACTCCTGTTTTTATCCACAAACTGTCATATCGCCGTAAAGTGTCCACGGACAAATCGATTGCCATCTCCTTTGGAAAAATGCTACAATGGACCCGAAGGAAGGGATTTTACGGAGGGACATAAAATTTTTTGAATGACGGAGGATGTAAATGGAATTAAGTTTTTACCGCGGGAAACGCGTACTTGTGACAGGGCATACGGGCTTCAAGGGCATGTGGCTCTGTCAGATACTTGAAATGGCAGGTGCAGAGCTTGCAGGCTATGCGCTGGATGCCCCGACAGAAGAAGGTGCGAAGATTTTTCGGCAGGCAGGCATTGAAGAGAATATGCGCGCCGTTCGTGGGGATGTGCGTGACCTAGATTCTTTGAGGAAACTGTTCCGTGAGTTCCGACCGGAAATCGTCCTCCATCTGGCGGCGCAGCCAATTGTGCTGGAAAGCTATCGCGACCCCGTTGGGACATACGCGACAAATGTGATGGGGACAGTGAACGTCCTGGAGTGTGTCCGCCAGACGGACTCCGTGAAGTCCGTACTCAATGTGACGACGGACAAGGTTTATCTCAACGAAGAATGGTGCTGGGGATATCGGGAAAATGACAGGCTGGACGGATTCGATCCATATTCCAACAGCAAAAGCTGTTCGGAGCTTGTGACACACAGCTACCAGAGAAGTTTCCTCGAAAAGCAGGGGATTGCGGTCTCAACGGCTCGCGCAGGGAATGTGATCGGCGGCGGGGATTTCGCACCGAACCGTATCATTCCGGACTGCATCCGTGCAGCAGCCGCCGGTGTTCCCATCGAAGTGCGGAATCCCCATTCCATCCGCCCTTACCAGCATGTGCTGGAACCGCTTTCCGCATATCTGATGATCGCAGAAAGCCAGTACAAAAATCTTGCCGTCGCGGGAAACTATAATATCGGACCGGAGGATAGCGACTGCGTGACCACGGGAGAACTGGCGGATATTTTCTGCAAGGCGTGGGGGAACGGAATGTCATGGAAAGCCGTCAGCGTAGAGGCTGCCCATGAGGCGCATTTCCTTCGCTTGGACTGTTCGAAGATAAAACATGTCCTTGGATGGAAACCCCGGTGGCATATTCGCGAGGCCGTGGCAAAAACCGTAGAATGGACGAAAGCATACCAAACCGGAGAGCCGCTGCCGGAAATCATGAACCGGCAGACTTTGGAATATTTACACCAGGGAGAGGAGCATTCGTGTCATGAGAAACATATTTCCAATGAGGTGTGATTGGTTGATTATGGGGATGGTTGTTGTATTTTGCATGTTCATAGGCGAAAGAAATGCAGCGGCAGCAGCGGAGAAAATCATCTTTATCGCCCACGACAATCGACCGATTTCCCTGCAGCAGACGGCAGAGGTGATGGAGCAGACCGGGTGCCGGCTGCTGATGCCTTCGGAAGAGCTTTTATCCCGGGGCGCCAACCAGCCGGGACAGCCGGACGAGCTATGGACATGGTTGGAGGCACAGGCAGGTTCTGCGCAGGCCGCTGTGCTTTCCACAGATTCCCTGCTGTACGGCGGCTTGATTGCGTCACGCAGGCATGAGATCCCGCAGGAGACTCTGCAGGCAAGGGTGGAACGGTTTCAAAATCTTCATGCCCGATACCCGAACTTGAAACTTTACCTTTTCGGCTCATTGATGAGGACTCCCAAAAGCGGACTTTATTCCGGCAAAGAAGAGCCTGCATACTATGATGAATACGGGGCAGACATTTTCCAGTACACGGCATTGGAGGACAAGGCCGATTTGGGGAAGCTTTCCCGCAGTGAGCAAGCGCACATGCAGGAGCTGAAGGCCAGCATTCCTGCCGAGGTGCTGGAAGATTGGCTGGGGCGCAGAGCCAAGAATCTGTCCGCCACAAAACAATTGATGGACATGGTGACGGAGGGAGTAGCCGAAACTTTTGTTGTCGGGCGGGATGACAACGCTCCTCTTTGCCGGACCCATCAGGAAAACCGTGAACTGCAGGCGTACGCAGCAAAGAAAAATATTCCTGCCAATAAGTTCCGTTCCCTGACCGGAATCGACGAGTTCAACCTGCTTCTGTTTGCCAGGGCGATCAATGACCTGCGCGGCGAAATTCCCTTTGTGCATGTCATTTACAATGAGGGTGTGGGGGCAGATACCATTCCCGCTTATTCGGATGAGCATATTGGCACATCGATCCGGGATTCGCTGGGGCTTGCCGGCGGCATGATGGTCCCCGGCGCGGAGCGGGCGGATTTTGTGCTGCTGGTAAATACCGACCCCCGG
>JAFSWY010000222.1 GCA_017444295.1 Selenomonadaceae bacterium
CGCTCAATGGTTGCCGCAGCTTCATCGGGCCAGTCCCTCCACTGCTCTTGATGAGTCTCTGTTCAGTTTTGATGATAGCATACCCGATACACGGAAACTTGTCAAGCAAAAAGTGGTATGTGTCAAGAAGTTCTCGGTAAAAATTTTTGTCCCATGTTACATCTGTATTCTTGGCAATCCAACCATAATCATCATGCAATCATCCGTGCCAGTTGCCCTATCGCACTGCTGCTAGGGGCATCCACGACGATTCTCCCGTGCCTCACACCTTCGTGTGCCGAATGCTTTGCCTTTTTGAGTGCTGCCCGCACCGCACCCTTGAAATCGCGGCTCGGCTTGCAGGAATAATCTTTCCTCGCGGCCAGTGCTTCCCGCAGGTCGCCGTTCTTGATTGCCGTCAGTATCCGTGCCATGGCCGCGCCGCCTTCGTCGCCCCATGCGCGCCCCTGCTTTTTCATCCGGTAACTGTATAGCCGATGGTTGCTTTCACACGTACCAAGGCATCCTCCACAGCTTTCGAGCCCTCTTTGTTCCGGCGTTGCCAGATATTCCCAGTTCCGCTCCAGATATCCGCGCAGGCGCACCAAGTTTTCTGCCTCTTGCCCGTCTGCCGCCATGCTTTCCAATGTGTCCATGCAAACTTCCATGCGCTCCTTGTCATGCGCACGCACCGTTTCCCGCAGCTCCCCTGCGAGCCTTTTGTCCGATCCGCTCAGTCGCTCCTTGAGTTTCCGGTTCACATGGTATCTGTCCCGGAAATGCTCGTGCCGTTTCGCTTTCCCGATGATTCCGTCGAAGGCTTCCTTCCCGTATCCTGCGCCCCCGTCGCTGTTGCTCAATACGACCGTGTCCCTCAGGTCATAGTGATCGGCAAGGTATCCCTCCAGTGCTTCTCTTGCCTCCTTCGCACTGAATCCGGACACATAGTGGGCGCCGACGAGTTCGCGCCGCTTCCCGTTCTGTTTCACTCCTTCCGCGATTTGGTACCGATGGAGTTCAAATGTTTTCTTCCCGTCCTGTCCCTGCCGGTGGATGAGCAGGCCATCTCCTTCGATGTAGAGGTATTCCGGCTTTTTCAGTTCGTTCCTTTCCTCCGTGTACGTTTCCCTCTGCTCATCTTCCCATTTCTTGCACTGCTGTCCCGCTTCCCTTATTATGCGGGCGACTTGCTGGTGGCTCATGGTCACGGGCGAGAGGGCGCTGACGGCGGCGGCTGTGGTTCGGTAGACGCTCCTTGCACCGATCTGGGCGACGGTGTATTCCATGTATGCGGTGTATCTTTGGTATGGGCGGATCCCAATCTCATGGTCAAGCGGGTATATGCTTTTTTCTCCCTCCTTTTTCATGAGGCGGCGCTTGAAGGTCACAGCCCCAAAGCTTGCCTGGATTGTCCGCTCGTCCCGGCGTTCTGTTTTCCACCCCTTTTCTTTGTATTGTCGGGAAAGTTCTGCGTCGATCCGTTCCCATGCTGCGCCAACCGCCTGGCACTGGAGTTCCTCGAAGTAGTGCCTTATCTTTTCCTCGCTATCTATGCTGTCTTTTGCCCCCTTTATTATTCTGATGAGTTCTGCTACAATAGTGTTCACGAAAGAGTCCTCCTGTTCTGTTGCCGCCAAGCTACATTACAGGTTAATGGGCTCTTTCGTTTTTTGCAACTCCACCGAGAAATATTTTACACTAAGAGTGCCTCCTTCCATCATTCCTTAAAAATGGCGAGGAGGTGATCCCTCCCCGCCATTTTTTATGCCAGCGCTCGCAGAAGATTCGCCATCTCCATTGCCGACATGGC
>JAFSWY010000223.1 GCA_017444295.1 Selenomonadaceae bacterium
AACTTATCGCTCCCGAAGGCTTTGAGTACTATACGCTCTTTCCTTCCCTCACGGAGCCCATCGACCACATCGTAACGCCTTATTGCTGGATGAACCGTCGGGAACTCGGCCTCTACGTCGACAAGATATCCCAGTCCCTCTCGGTATCCGGCCCTGCCCTGCCCCTGAACCTGGAGTCCGAGAAATACGCAGAAGAACGCGCCGCTTGGTGCGAACTCACGGGCTGGATAGTACGGCATCCAGATCTTCTGCACCATTGAGCAGCGTCTTTTTCCGCTCCCCGGGTTCAGACACGCCCTAGCCATCACTGGCATGGTGTAGAGGTTGATTTTGCATTGTCCGGCAATATGTGATAGAATTCTAATCAATTCAAAGAATAGACTGGAGAGAATCGGATGGAAGCGAAAAAGCAGCAGCGCCCGGATTGGACGGAGTATTTTCTCGACATTGCCAAGGCCGTGGGACGGAGGGCCACATGCCTCCGCCGCCGCTATGGGGCGATCATCGTGAAGGACAAGATCATCATCAGCACGGGATACAACGGTGCGCCTCGCGGGGAGGCCAACTGCATCGACACGGGAATCTGCGAGCGGGAGCGGCTTCATGTCCCCAAGGGGCAGAACTATGAGCTCTGTGTGGCAGTCCATGCGGAGCAGAATGCTATCATCAATGCCGATCCCATCCGCATGCAGGGGGCGACCATCTACATCGTGGGATTCAATGCGGACGGGACGCTGGCTTCGGGCAAGCCCTGCCTGCTCTGCCGCCGCATGCTCCGCAATGCCCAGCTTGCCAAGGCGGTCTATCTGGAAACCGACGGCAGCATTGTGGAGTGCCGCCCGGATGAGATTCGGGATTGAGGGATTTGTCCCAGATTTCGATACAGCACATGTTGGTGTAATTGCAGCATGTGCTATTTTTATGGAATGTGATTGTAAAATACTTTATTTTTGATATAATATGTATATATGATAGAAAGAAGGTGCTTTGCATGGCACAGGTAGTAAGCGTAAATTTCAAGCTGGATTATGATGTCAAGAAAAGCATGGAAATGGCTTGTGCAGACATGGGGCTGTCCATGTCTGCAGCATTTACGATTTTTGCCAAGAAAGTAGGCCGTGAACGAAGAATACCCTTTGAAGTGTCAGCAGACCCTGACCTGTTTTACTCGGATAACAATATTCGTTATTTGGAGCGGAAGATGGAAGACTACAAGGCTGGCAGGATGAAGCTGGCTGAACATGGACTGATCGAGGATTGATCATGCGGATAACCAGGCTGGAGTGGGATTTTGATGCGTGGGAAGATTATCTTTATTGGCAGGCACAGGACAAGAGGACATTGAAGCGCATTAACGCACTTATCAAGGACATAAAGCGGCATCCCTTTGAGGGAATTGGCATGGTGGAGCCGCTAAAGGGAAATCTGTCTGGATTTTGGAGCAGACGTATCGATGCTGCAAACAGATTGGTGTATGCCGTGGAAGAGGGGACCGTCATAATAGTGGCATGCCGAAACCATTACGATTAGGGGCATGCCTTTGATTCTTTTGGTATCGTTGCTGTTGTCATTGACAAATGACGGCAGTGTTGTAAAATAGTTCTGTATGTATAAATCTGCCCTGCAATCGCAGGGCTATTTCAGGAAGAGGAGTGTACCGAATGAAATTTCAGGAAATCATCCTGGCCCTCCAGAAATTCTGGTCTGATCGGGGCTGCATCCTGTCGGAGCCTTATGATGTGGAAAAGGGTGCCGGCACGATGAATCCCGCCACATTCCTGCGGGTGCTCGGCCCGGAGCCTTGGAATGTTGCCTATGTGGAGCCTTCCCGCCGTCCGGCAGATGGGCGCTACGGCGACAATCCGAACAGGCTCTATCAGCACCATCAGTTCCAGCTCATCATGAAGCCTTCGCCGAATAATATCCAGGAGCTTTATCTTGAGAGCCTGGAGAGTCTTGGCATAGATCCGAAGCAGCATGACATCCGCTTCGTCGAGGACAACTGGGAATCCCCGACCTTGGGCGCATGGGGGCTCGGCTGGGAGGTATGGCTTGACGGCATGGAGATCACCCAG
>JAFSWY010000224.1 GCA_017444295.1 Selenomonadaceae bacterium
ACTTTTGCGACCTCGGCAGCAAGCCTGCCGACCGTCTGGCCTTCAGCGTCCACAACATACCACTTGCGCTCGATATTGGACTCATTTGCCATAAACGTCGTCTTCATGCGATATCCCCCCTACTATTATAATCATTCATATTTTCGTGCAATGCAGCCACAGCCTCCGGGGCTAGTGGAGGGGATGCCGCAACATCACATAGAACCATTCTACTCAAAACCAAAGAGCAAGTCAAGCGTAAATCGAAAAAAATTCGGAAAAAAAGAGGTAAATCCTCAGAAAACTTCTATTGCAAGGGCAGGAATTTTTCTTCTTTCATCGAAGCACTTATGGAGAAGGTGTATTGATGTATCCAGAACGGAGGACAAACGATGCAAACTGACAAGATTCAAGTGGGAAGCGACACTTCTGATATGAACCGCGCTATGAAGGAATCTGAAAAATTTGCGCAATATTTTCAATTGGGCGAGCAAAGCTCCCTGCGGCTTCAGCTGCTCACAGAGGAACTGCTCGCGCTTCCCCGTGCCATCGTAGGAGAGTTCTATGCTGACTTCTGGCTGGAAAGCACAAAAAGCCATGCCTGCCAACTGCATCTGGATTTGATGGCCGACATGGACTATGTAAAGAAACATGAGATGATCCACGCATCCACCAACCGCAAGAATGCCGCCTCGCAGGGCTTTCTCGGTGCTCTGCGGGAGATGGTGGAGGACGCATTGTTCCTCCCCAGCGCCGGAGATCACTGGCAATCGGAATCCTCCGCGAACTCGCTAGTGTTTTACGGCGCGAACCGCACGCAGGTCGATGTTTCATGGACACTCAGCCAATATCGCGCGAAATTGGAAAATGCAAAAGAAAACGACGATACGCTGGAAGCCGCATGGGATGAACTAAAGAAATCCATGCTCGCAAAGATCGCGGATGATGTACAGATATTCGTGAACGGCAACCAGGTCCATCTTGTGGTCAGAAAAGCGTTCCCGGAAATGAAAATCGGATGAATATTGCAAAGAAGGCACCGAGCAGCAGTTCTGCCCGGTGCCTTTTCATTGTGCCTTTTCAGTCTCCGGCAACTGTCTGGCATACAGCATGCATACCAACGGGAACCTTGCGGAGCCGGATCTCATTTCGATAGGCTCCCATCCGACACAGCGGAAGTCATGATGCTCATAGAAGGTGTACGCACAGTCATCGTCCGTATACACGCACACATGCCGGCCTCTCCCCCGCCGTTCCAACTCCTGCAGCAAGGCGCTGCCGATGCCCTGTTTCTGCAGCCGGGGATTCACTGCCATCAGGCAGATCTCACCGTCCACCGGCTTGCCATAAGCCGTCAGCAGCCGTGCATTTGCCTCATCATAATGTCTGTCGGTTCCCCGGAAATAAAGATGCCGCAAAACCCGTACGCATTTCACATAAGCGCGTTTCCACCAAGGTATGCGCAGATGCGGCTCACCCCGGAAGGAAATCAGCAGGATGCCGGCCAGCTTTCCTTCCGCCGTGTAAGCCGCAATCGGCTGGGTGCATTCTGCCAGGGCCGCGTAGAAAAAATACCTGCCGAAAAGCAAATCTGCCAGCCAGGCGGATTTGGTATAGCGGGTAAAATTCATACCCTCAATGACAAAGCCGATGACCTCTTCCTCGTCCTCCGGGCGAAGCTCTAGAATCTCTGTCCCCATCGCCTTACTTGGTACCGTAATAGACAAAATTCAGCATAGTAATATCATCGAACTGCTCCGCATCCCCCACAAAGGCGTCCATATGCTTCTTCACATTCTCAAGGGATTCTTTCGGATCCGCCTCGGGATTCTCGTTCAGCGCCGCCTGCAGGCGCTGTACGCCGAAGAGCTCCTCGTCCTTATCAATGGCCTCGGTCACGCCATCGGTGCAGACAAAGAATCTGTCGCCGGGATGCATTTCGATTTCATACTCTTTGAACCGGGTTCCTTCCATCATGGCCACACCGGGAGAATGCTTGCGCACGATATGCTCGTACTGCCCGCCGGCACGCAGCACCATGGGACTTCCATGTCCCGCATTCGCCACCATCCCTTTGCCGGTAGAAATCTGCAGGATTGCCAGCCAGACGGTCACGAACATACCTGCCTCATTGCCCTCGCAGAGCTGATTGTTCACATCATAGAGTATCTTTGCCGGCTCAAGGCTCGTGCTCACCTGCGTCCGGTTCTTAATCAGTGTCTTGGCAATGACCATGAAAAGCGCTGCGGGAACGCCCTTGCCCGAAACATCCGCCATCACGACTGCGATATGGTCATGGTCAACCAGGAAGAAATCGTAAAAATCCCCTCCCACTTCCTTCGCAGGAACGGAGGTTGCGTAGATATCAAACTCCTTCCTCTCCGGGAAAGGCGGGAAAATCGAGGGCAGCATTTGCATCTGGATATTCGTCGCCACATTCAGCTCCGTCGCAACGCGCTCTTTTTCCCTGGTAGCCTTCTCGAAATCCCGCATATAGGCTTGGAGTTCTCTGGACACTGTGACAACAGAATCTGCCAGGCGCTCGATTTCATCGCCTGTGTGCAGTTCTATTTTCAAAGACTCCCCCTTGCGCATCTTCTGCTCCGCATATTCCTCCAGAGAGGCATTCAGCGCCAGCAGCGGACTGATGATTACACGCGAAATTTCATGATAGAACAGGCAGCCTCCAAGCAGCATAACGGCTGCCATAAAAGCCGCAAACATATACAGGAAACGATCTATCTCCTCCTCTACCTTATCCATAGACAAATCCACCCCTACCAGAGCCACGGTATTGCCCGCAGTATCCACAAGGGGGGCATAGGCGGAGGCCACATAGCCATATTCCTTATTGTTAGTGATCAATAGCGGCACTGTGCCCCGGTCTTTGGAGGACATAGCCTTCTTCATGTACTCCTCGCCGCCCTGATAATAAGCCTCTGCAAAGCCCAGTATGCCAATATCCTTTTCCGCCTCCCCGCTGGACGTCCATATATAGACATAGTCATTTTCGCGGGGAACCACCACATACAGATATTTGACCTGCAGCGTTTCGCGCATACGCTCCAGATAAGCATAGACCTCATCATAGGCTGCATCCTTTTGCAAAGTTTTCTCGTATTTGCCCACGGTTGCCGTCCCCAGGCGTTCTGCCACCAGGCAGCCGTAGTTATACGCCATTTCAGTATACTTCTGCTCCATATTGCTGCGATAATAACTCGGCACAGCAACGCCCAGGACAACGCATAACAACGCCATCAAGGCCAATAACCTGCTCAGGAATTTTTTCTGCAATCTGTTCCCCCCCATGACATCCTTGGAAACGGATATGTTTCAGCCTGCCAAACGGCATCCCCATGCTCCGCTTCTATCAGCTGCAGTCTGGCATGGCCATCCCGCAGACGATAGAGTACGCCCCAGCCCTCGTCTATCACATCTGTGCAAAGTTCAGCCTTGCCACAGGAAAAGCCACCCACAAAATATACCTTGTCATGTATTTTTACCCGCAACAGGCAATTATATATGCGATAAAGGCGCCTTGCCTCCGCCACGGAAAGCGCATGAGAAAGCCTTGCCTCGTCATAATGCTCCAGCTTGCAGGTGGGCAACAGCTTTTCCTGGGGACGGGCGTGCCCATAGAGATAGGTGAAATTCTCCAGCAGTTTCTCCGTCATGCGAAAGCCTGCCTGTGCGCATTTCAGGTAAACGTCCACACTGTCATCCTCAGCCGTGATTTCAAAGGATTCCTGCAAAATGATTTCCCCTGCATCAAATTTATCTGCCAATTTATGCATCGTGACACCGCTGCGCCTCAGCCCCTGCTCCATGGCGAACTCCACGGGGCAATAGCCCCGGCCCTCCGGCAGCAGAGCATTGTGGAGATTGACTGCATAAAAACCCTCTTCCTGGGGAAGCACCGGGATTTTTCTGCCGTAATCCGCAGAGAAAAACAGTTCACAGCCCCTTTCGATATACTGACGGACATCAGCCTCCGACAGTTTGCCGTAATGCACGGGGACATCATGCTGCCTTGCCAGTTGCACGATTTCCCCGCTCCGGAAGCAATCCTCTTGATTGCCGTAAGCGTACAGAGCCATGACCTCATGGCCGGCCAGCATGTAGGCAAAAATCCGCAGGAACGTGTCTCCACCCAAAAAAACAATTTTCATATCAAACCTCTAAAAATGATTACAACAATAAAATCAGAGTGAGCAGCAGCACCGGCACGGAAAGGACTTTCCCCGGCAGGACATATTCCGGTTCCCCTGCCAGCAGCAGGGCAAAAATAAGAGCCAGCAAGAGCGCGTAAACACAACAGAGCCGCCGCTTCCATTGCCTTGATATGGGAATGAGGCTCCTCCTCTCCCCGCTGCAGGCAATACGGATGGAATCCGAGGTGAGTACGATGAAGACCGGCAGGCCGAAGATCAAGGGAAATACCAAATCGTTCAGGAAGATGTACAGCGCCAAATTCTCCACATGGAAGCCAAACAGGTACCAGATCCCTCCCGCAATGAACCAGGCCGCCGCCAGAGCGGCCACGAAAGTGATCCAGACGTATATGAGCAGGTTGGCTGCTGTATGCACATGGGGCGCCTCCTGCCGATAAAGATACCACATGCGATAGGGCAGGTAGGCTCCCACGAAATTCCCCAGAAACCCCAGGCTGGAAGTGGGCTGCAAAGTCCCGAAACAATCCGCCGCCAGATTGCCAAAAGCACAGGCCCAGGCACCTGCAGGCCCAAACAGAAGCCCCGCCAGCACAGGGATCGCATTGACGGGGCGGATTTCCGTGAACCCCTCCACCAGGACCATGACCTTGAAGCAAATCCCCAGGAATACAAAGGCCAGGAACACCAGGGCAAACTGCTTGCCCGTGCCGATCTCAAGTTGTCTCATCCCGCAGCCTCCCGATGCCATGCAGCCTGCGCCTGATGGCACCGATATCCAGCCCGGACACGATGGCACCCAACACAACCAGGACTGCTCCCAGAAAAGCCTGCAGCGTAAAGCTCTCCTCCACTCCTCCCATAGCCTTGGGGATGCAGATGGACATGAGCAGAGTGATAACAGGCTCCAAGGCGAAAATCACCACCACATTGATGGGATCCGCATATCTCTGCCCGTACATCAGCATGATATAGGCAAAAGCCTTGCTGAAAATAGCAAGCATGAAGAGCGAGGAAAGGAAACTCCTGGTGAATTCCAGATCCAGGAACATCCTGGGATTCTCAGCGAACCAGAAAGCGAAGGCCACCGCAGCCATGAACAGGAGTTGGGTCACGGCCAGCAGCACGGGATCACTGTTCCGGCAAAACTTGTTCGCCACCACCGTATACAGGGACATGGATATGCAGTCCCCCAGCATGAAGAGCGTACCGGCCAGGGGGAAATCATCGGAGGAAACCCCGTTCGTGACCAGGATGCCCGCCAGGATCAGGAGAATGGCCGCCAGCTGCTGTTGGGAAGGAAAACGACGATAAAACACCAGGACAAAGAACGGAACCACCACAATGCCCAGGGAGGCCAGGACACTGGCCGCAGCCGGAGTCAGCCGCTCTATCCCCTCTTTTTCAAAAAGCAGAACCAACATCATCAAAAGTCCCAGCACACTGCCCCGTATGGCATTATAGCGATTCAGCTTTTTCAGTCTGGGGAAAAAACACAGTACCATGATGAGGGAAGCCAGACCATTCATCAGCGCCAGATAGCCGAAGGAACTCAATTCCGCCGGCAGACCCTTGATGAACACATAGGCAGAGGCCCAGCACAGCATGACGGAAAATATAACGATACTGCTTTCAAAATTTCTCAAGCCATTTCCTTCCTCCCTGAACCTTCCATCCACCGAGACATCAAGCGAGCGGCACCATCAATGCTCGCGCTTCACGTTGTCGCCGTAAATGGTCTTGAACTCGTCGCGCATGGATATGGTGTTCCAACCCCGTTCGTCCGCCGTTTTCTTGCAGGATTCGGCTTTTTTCAGATTGCCAAGCTCCCTCTCCACATCGTCGCACAGCACCATGAATGATGCACACGGATAGGGATTGTCCTGCAGCGTGTACTCAAGCATTCCGCTGTCGCCCATCGAATTTCCGAAAGCGAGAACGGGCTTCTTCCCGATCTGGTTGAGGATGGAGAAAATCTTGGCCGTTTTTCCGTTCTCACGCACC
>JAFSWY010000225.1 GCA_017444295.1 Selenomonadaceae bacterium
CGTGACCAACCAGAGCGGCGTTGCCCGTGGATATTACACCGAGGCGGATGTAGAGCGGCTTCATGCCTGGATGAACGAGGATCTGCAAAAGCATGGGGCACATATCGATGCCTTCTATTACTGTCCCCACCATCCCAAGGGAGCGGTGGCGCAGTACGCGAAGGAATGCGATTGCAGGAAGCCTGCTCCCGGTCTCGTGGAAACCGCATGCAGGGAATACGGCATCGACAAGACACGATCCGTGCTCATCGGAGACAAGGAGCGGGATGTGGAGTGCGCGGAGCGTGCGGGAATGAGGGGCGTTCTCTATCCCGGCGGCAGCCTGCTGGATGCGCTTCGCCCATACATCTGACAGAGGAGGGGATTTCATGCGCCTGGCAGTCTTTGAGAACATCATGACCCCCGGCGGCCATGAGGTGGATTTCGACCGCATTATCGTGGAGGAATTCCGAAGGCTGGGGCATGAGGTCTCCCTTTATGTTCCGGAGGATTTCCGGTTTGCCTTTGATTACCATGTGCCGGTGAAGCGTCTCAGGGGAACTGCCATAAACTATGCGGATGTGCGGGGGCTCAAGAAGCTCCTGTGGTCCCTGCGGCGCGAGATGCACCGCCAGTCCTGGTACAAGCAGCTTTACGAGGAAGCGCGGTCAGGAAAGGTGGATGCCATTCTCGTTCCCACCTCCACCTGGCGTTACCAGAGGGCACTGGCGAAGAATGTGCTGAAAAACTCCCCCGTCCCCCTCATTTTCATCCTTCATGGCATCAATCCCGGAGAGGCGCCCAAGTTCTTCCGTGAGGCAGAGAAGCTTTTGCCCAACGGGAAGATCCGACTGGTGGTGCTCACTTTTGGGGACAGCATCTTCGGCAGGAGAGCGGACAATGTCTATCCCATGTTTCCTCCCGCCTATACGCCCAGGGATGTCAGGGAAATCCCTCCCCGGCGGAAACTGGCGGCCCATGAGCCCCTGGCCATCGGCTTTTTCGGGCAGTACCGGAGGGAAAAACGGCTGGAGGATTTTCTGAGGGTCTTTGAAGAGGGCAGGTACACCCGCCCCGTGAAACTCCTGGTCCAGGGCTCCACCATGCATCCGGAGGATGCGGAGGACTTTGAGCGCATCATTGCCGCCCATCAGGGGGACAGCCGCATGGAGTTCCTTCACAAAGGGCTCATCGGGGAAGAATGGCAGAGGGCCATCCTTGGGGTGGATGCCCTTCTCATGCCCTATTCCGCGCCGCGCTATCTCTACCATTGGGGCGGCATGCTCTTCACCGCCATCGGCTGTGAGCGTCCTGTGGTTGCCAGTGATGACATCAACCCGGAGGTCTTCCGGAAATTCCACATCGGCGAGACCTTCCGAAGCGGGGACATGGGGGATCTGAAGCGGGTATTGGAGGATTTCATCAACGGTTTTGATGAAAGGGCCGATACTTATGAACAGGAACTCAGGAAGGCCGCAGAGGAATTCTCGCCGGAGAACTTTGCGGGAAGGCTGGAACAGGTAATGAACAACGACAATTTGCGGGGATGATACCATGAAGCTGCCTCTTTCGGTGCTCATTTTGGCAAAGAATGAAGAACGGAATATCGCCGATTGCATCAGGAGTGCGCTGTTTGCAGAGGAAATCATTGTCATTGATGATATGAGCAATGACAGGACGGTGGAACTGGCAGAGTCTTTGGGGGCGAAGGTTGTACAGCATCCCCTGGAGGGGAACTGGGGAGCCCAGCAGACCTTTGCCATCCGGCAGGCATCCCATGACTGGATCTATTTCCTCGATGCGGATGAGCGGATCTCGGAGAAACTGGGACGGAAGATCCGGGAGCTGGTGGTGAAGGATGATCGCCGCTATGCTTACTGCAATGCGCGATTGAACTATTTCTGGAACCAGCCCCTTCGCCATGGCGGCTGGTTTCCGGACTATGTTGTGCGCCTCCTGCCTGCCAGGGGGACCTATGTGACGGGATTTGTCCATCCGCAGTTCCATCATGACTATGAGGAAGTGAGGCTTTCCAGGGAGGAATACCTCATTCACTATCCCTATCGGGACTGGAATCATTATTTCAACAAGCTGAACTTCTATACCACCCTGGCAGCGGAGAAGAGCAAGGCGGAAGGGAAATCTGCGAATCTTTTCTCCATGGTCAGCCATCCCTTTTGGGCATCTTTTCGCATGTATGTGCTGAAGGGGGGCTGGATGGATGGGCGCATCGGTTTCGTGCTGGCGGCCTTCCATTTTTTCTATACTATGGCGAAGTATGTGAAGCTTTACTATCTCGACAAGCGCAACGATCATGTGGGAGACGAGGAATCATGCAGGAATTCATAGATCTTGGCAAGAAGATATACAATATGAAGAATCCCCGGGAAAGGCACCGCATGGTGGTGTTCGTTGCGCGTGCAATGCTTCACAGGAGGGATATGAACTCTCTGTTGGACTGGTTTCGGCGGGATGGGGTTCGCAGGCAGCTCATTGAGGAGAGCCCCTTTCCCATGGAGCAGGTTACCCGTGCCTTTTTTTACAAGGGATCCACCTTCCGGGAACGGATGGAGCTCATCAAGGCGCATGTGGCCTTTCTGCAGAAGACTTTGAAGCCGGAGGCGTTCATGACGCTTGCCAGTGTCTATAGATCGCATTGTGAGGTTTGGAGCAGCGAGTACGAGGGGATGCCCTGGTGCGCCATCCTGAAGAATGAGACCGGGCAGCGCAAGGAAGGCATGCTTTCCCTGGAGATGAACCTGGGGGAGGAACATCTCTACCAGATGATGTTCTGGATCGCGCCGGATGAGGCGGACAGGATATCCCTTTGGATCGGGGCCATGCAGGGACCGAACATGCAGGAGGCAAAGGATGTCATCAAGAAGATCACGAAGGCCTGCTTCGGCTATCGGACGAAGAACCTCATCCTCTATATGCTCCAGACGGTTGCCCGGGCATGGGGAATCCGGCGCATCTATGCGGTGACCAACTATGGGTATTATGCGAACAACCATGTGCGCAGCAACCGGAAGCTCAAGACGAATTTCGGCGATTTCTGGGAAGAGGCCGGAGGCCATCCTCTGCAGGACAAGCGCTTTTATGAGCTTCCCCTGGTGGAGCAGAGGAAATCCATGGAGGAAGTCAAGACCCACAAACGGAATCTCTACCGCAAGCGGTTTGCCTTTTTGGATGCCGTGGATGCGGAGATTTCGGAAAATATGAAGAAGGTCCTGAGATGAAACAGTATCATAACATTCTTGTCAATGCCCTGGTGAACCTTGGTGATGTGGTATTGACAACCAGTGCTGTTGCATTGCTGAAAAGGACCTATCCGAAGGCAAAGGTTACCATGCTGGTGAAACCTGCTGTGAAACAGGCGGTCATGAACAATCCGGTGATCGACCAGGTCATTGTCTTTGACTACCGCAGGAAGGGACAGGCCTGGAAAAAGATGTGGCAGATGGTGCAGCAGCTGAAAAAGCAGGACTTTGACCTTTCCATTTCCTTTGACCGGAAACTGCGTCCGGCACTCCTCTGCTGGCTGGCGCGCATTCCCGTGCGGGTCGGTCCTGATCGTGTATTCGATGACAATACCAGCCGGGTGACGTGGCTTTATACGCATATTGTCCATATCGCCCATGACCTTGACAAGACATTGCAGCGGGAGACCTACCAGGAAATCATCCGCAGTTTTACAGGGGTTCAGGGCAGCGCCATGCCTGTCATGGCACGGATTGAGGAGCGCAACCGCAAGAAGGCGGGACAGCTTCTGTCCGCCCTTCCCCGGGCAAAAAAGTATATTGCCCTTTGTGTCAAGGGTACCTTTCCCCTCAAGACATGGCCGAAGGAGTATTTTGCTTCCCTCGTGAAGAGCCTGTCGGAAAGGTATGAGGCTGCATTTTTTGTGGTCGGCGCTCCCGGTGACAAGCCCTATGCCCAGGAGGTCATCCGGGCAGTGGATGAGGCATGCGGGCGCTCTTTGGGAATCGGGAATTACTGCGGGGCGACGACCTTGCCGGACCTGGCGGCAATCATCGGGAAGAGCAGCCTTTTTGTGACGGTGGATACCGGAGCAACTCATGTGGCTGCCATCACGGGGACGCCCATGGTGGTCATGTACGGCTGCACCCATCCCAACCGCTGGCATCCAGCCAGTGAAGCGGCACATGTGCTGACTTCCAACGAGCCATGCTGCCCCTGTACCTGCCGGGCAGAGGAGTGCCCATCCAATCCAAGGCCCGACTGCCTTTGGCATGTGACGCCGGAGATGGTGCTGGAGGCGTGTTGTGGTCTTCTGGAAAGAAATTTGTGATACGGGATGAAAGGTTTGTTCGGTGTTTAGTATGAAAATTGGACTGTTTGTCAAGGATTTTGCCGTGGGAAAGAAATTTGCGGCGAATGGCTTGCCGAACAAGAGCGGCGCAGAGTTTCATGCAGAGAACCATGCCCGCCAGTTGATCGGACGGGGCAATGAGGTCAGTGTTTGGGCCAAGAAGCGTTATTGGTTTACCAAGGCGAGGGAAAATCTGGATGGTATTGACTTAGTGCGGCTGCATGGTGGATTCCGTTGGCTGGAGATACTTTTACGGCTTTTCTTGACGCATCGGGGAATCGATGCATTCTATATCATTGGCACGCCGAAATTTGCAGTGTGGGCGATCCTTTATGCACGGTTCTGCAAGCGCCCGGTGACCCTTGCGCTTACTGGAAAAGCAGAGATCTTTGATGGAAGGGCGGGCTGGCGGAACAAGATATTTGCGAGCTGTGACAATTATATTGCAACAACGCATGAGATACTGAATGGATTCATCCGGCAAGGGAATATTCCACCGGAAAAGGTGACATTCCTTCCACATGGCATTGATACGGCTCGTTATCCACGGCCGGGACTGGAAAGGAAGCTGGCATTGAGGAAACGGCATGGGATCACGGACCCGGCTGTGAAAATATTGCTCTTTTGCGCCCGTATTGTCGTGAACAAAGGAGTGGATACCCTGCAGAAAATATGGCCAATCATTCATGGCAAGGACCCATCAGCGCATCTCTTCATCGTGGGAGGAGGGCGGCATGAACTTCTGGCAGAACTGCGAGAAATGGCAGATGCCATGGATGGGAGCGTCACAGTGGTGGGGGAGGTGGATCAGCCTCAGGAATATTACCAAATGTCAGATGTTTATGTGTTCCCTTCTCGTCATGAAGGCCTTCCAACGTCTCTGATAGAGGCCATGTCCAGTGGTCTGCCGGCCGTTGTCTCAGATATTGGGGGATGTGATGACCTTATTTTCGATCATGAGACAGGGTTTCGGGTAAACACGGAGGATGCGGAGGCATTTGCGGACAGGATTCTGTACCTTTTCCGTCATGATGAGGAATGCAGGGAAATGTCGGATAGAGCAGCTTCCTATGTGCAGGAGCACTGTGATTACAGCCAGGTTATTTGGCGTTTGGAAGAGATTATTGGCGGGGCTGGCCGTCATGTTGGTGAAAACGGCCGTGGAACAGATGGTCATGAACAATCCGCTGATTGATCAGCCCCGGAAATCAAACATCTCATGATGGATTGTATACTCGCGAACAGTAAAATTTACATCTCGGTACAACTCACTCGCGGTATATGCAGAGAGCGTAAGAGCTTTCCCTTCGGGAAATTCTAACGTTCTCTAGTATAATTAGGAGGATATGGCTGCATGTGGAAAGAACTCAGCATCTATGATCGCTGGATGTTTGGCGTGCTGCTTCTTTTGGCGGCCTCGACGAATACATCGACGGGAGGGGCCAGCATTGGCATTGGCTTGGGCGCAATTGTCATGCTGGTCCGGTGCGTCAGGCAGAGACAGCTTCCGGGGATTGACAAAGGCATTGGCTGGGTGATTCTGGTTTATATTGCATTATGGGGGATATCCTCGGTATTTTCCTTGGATCCCCTGCACAGCTTTCGGGAACTTTGGGCTACGACATATCGATTCCTTCCGCTGTTCTTTGCCATGCTCTACCTTAGGGCAAAGTGGCAGTTGCGCTGGTTGTGGATTGTCTTTGCACTGTCTGTTTTCGTGGATGATGCCAAGGCCCTTTGGCAGTATGCCACATTCCAGGATTTGGGCTGGGGGCATCGCCCGACGGGTTTCAATCATTCCCCCACCTTCCTCGCCAGCCATATGCTCATGGCGATTCCAGTGCTGGTCTTTGCAGCCAGGCGGGAATACATGAAGCCATGGGACAGGAAATTCCTTCTCGTTGCGGTAGCCCTTTCATTTCTTGTCCTGATCTTTTCGGGAACGCGTGGCGGATGGCTTGCATTCCTTGGGACAGCGGCTGTCTATGCTGTTTGTGACAGGACCTATCGGCGCAAGGCCATCCTGGTTTTTTCCTCTCTGCTCCTGGCCCTGTGCCTTGCGGCAGCATGCTCCGCCTCTTTTCAATCGCGGCTCGTGACCATGACGGACCCCTCCTATCAAAGCAACAGTGAACGGTTGCTCATGTGGCAGTCGGCTGCGGAAATCATTCGGGACTACCCGGTGACAGGCATTGGCATGGATGAGTTCGCTTTTGCCTATAACACGAAGTATATCTCGCCTCTTGCCAGGGAGCGGGCAAAGAGCCTGGAGCAATATTGGACAGGCCATGGACATCCCCACAACAACCTCCTGAAGATGTTTTCGGAGGGCGGGATCCTGGGGCTCAGTGCATTTCTCATCCTGCATGGATATTTTCTCTGGCGGTTCCTGCGCCTCTGGCGGGAGGAATGCCATCCCTTCCCTTACGGGCTCATGGCGATTCTCGTCCTGACGGCCCTGCAGCTGGAGGGGCTGACGGACACGAATATGAACCAGGTTCCCATCATGCGGGAATACTGGCTGCTGGCAGGGACGGTATTGGCTGCCGGAAAGATGGAAGAAGGAACAGGGGTAAGCAGCAATGGATAAGAGGTCTTGGGGAGAACTGGCGTTTGTGCTCCTGGTCTTTCTGGTGATGCTGGCATTCTTTACGGAGGTCCATCCCATGGTTCTCTATGATGGCGATGACTGGAACGGACTTTCCAAGCAGCGCAACATCGCATTCCCGAAATGGCACGACCATAATCCCATCAAGGTCCTGCCCGAATCCCTCATGCCATTGACGGCTCCCCTGGCAGCCTATTTCGTCATGCCCTTCCTGGGGGATTTCGTTTCCTCGGTGACGCTGGTGTCGGCGGTTATCCTCAGTGCATTCATTGCTCTTTATGTGCATCTCTTCCGCAAGGTCATGGAGAAGAGGTTTTCCTTGGAAACATGGGCATCCTGTCTTCTGGCGCTCATGTTCCTTGCGTTCCATTTCCTGGTGTTCAGGCATGGGGACTACAACAATCACTATCTTTTTGATACGCTGAACCTCACAAGCTACTTTCACTATACCATCCCTGCTCTGTGGAACATCTCCCTTGTCCTGTTTTTCCTCTGGAGGGAAATCCCCGGCACACGCCGTATAGAGGGGCGGAGATGGCAGGATTGCCTGCTGGTTTTTGTCCTCTATCTCGCGATCTGCTCAAGTGTCCTGCACAATATCATTTTCATGGCCTATATCAGTGTCGGGTTCTTTTGGCGCATCCGGCAGTGGCGGGAGCAGCGCTTTTACATCGGTATTCTTGTTGCATGGTTTGTCATCCTTCTCTTCGAGGGACTGGGAGGCAGGGCCGGGCAGATGGATATCCCGCTGACGGAACTGCCGGTGGGGCAGGCATTCTATTCCCTGGTGCATGTTTTTTTCCAGAACAACAAAGGCATCCTGATGATGCTTGCCTTTGCTGTCATCTTTCTGGGGAGCAGCCTTGCCATCTATTGGCGCCGGCGGGAAAAGGATGCCGTGGATGCTGCCTGGCGGGAGGGCCAGCTGAAATTCCTGGCTTGTGCAGTTATTTGGAGCTCCTATGAGGTGCTCGTCTGCGCAAAGGCAGGCGGCGGCTATATTGACTGGCCGGAGGTCACGATAGGGCTGTTCTTTTATCTGTTCTTCCTGATGTTCTCGGCAGCGGCCTATGTTTTCCACAGAAAGCCCGGGGCGCTGGTGCTTCTTCCGATTCTTGCCTTCATCATTTCCTGCCGTACCATCAATGCCCAGCAGAGCCTGGTGGAATCCACCATGGGACATGTGCCTCCTGCAATCTGCGCGGAGATCAGCCGGGATATCATCACCCAGGTGCAGACGGCAGAGGCAGGTGGGGCAAGATCGATGGAGCTTCACGTTCCCAAGGGGGATGACCGTGACAACTGGCCCCATCCGAATTACATGGGGGAGGCTGTGAGCCGTTTGCTCTACGGACAGGGACTGATACCCTATCCCATCGGGATCAAGATTGTGCCGGATGAAGAAATGAATGAGCGATATGGATTGAGATAGTATTTTGGAGACGGGGTTCCCGTCTCTTTTTCGTTGCAATATCCTGCAATTTCTCATGGGGGTGCCGTTTCCTGCTTTTCTTGCATTGCCAGATATGTTAGAATAGAAAAAATGGAAGGGAGGGTGTCCTATGCAGCGGAAG
>JAFSWY010000226.1 GCA_017444295.1 Selenomonadaceae bacterium
GCCACATGAAGGAAATCAAGGGATATTTTGCGATACGGGAGGAATGAACATGAATCGACGGGATTTTTTGAAAAATACTCTGCTGGGAGCGGGAATTGCCATGGTGGGCATGGGAGGGACAGGCAGGACGCTTTCTCGGCATTGAAGCTGAATGTTGGTCGCCGCTTTCCCAAGGCAAGGTCATGCAGGATGCGGTCATAAAAAATCTCGCGCAAAAATACGGCAAAAGTCCGGCGCAGGTGACGCTCCGCTGGGAAATCCAACGGGGGCTTATCGTGATACCGCGCTCCAAGAATCCGGCGCATATCAGGGAGAACATTGACGTTTTCGATTTTGTGCTGTCGGAGGCGGACATGAACGCCATCAGCGCACTCAACCGCAACGAGCGGTGCAATCCCAAGAACGACCCCGATAATTTCCCATGGTGACGAGGTGAAGGATGATGAAAAATTTGCTTGCTATGCGCCGCCATATACTCTTGGCATTTTTGGCGACATTCTTGTTCGCCCTGCAAATCGTTACGGCAGAAGCCGCGAAAGAACCCCTTGTTACGATTGAAACGGGCGTGATCAAGGGCGGCGTGGAGGAAGGCGTGGCGTATTTCAAGGGAATCCCCTACGCCGCGCCTCCCGTTGGGGAACTGCGTTGGCGACCGCCCACAGCTCCCGCAAGCTGGGACGGTATCAGGGAAGCGAAGGAATACGGCAGTGAGGCAGCGCAGAACGGCGATCTTGCCGTCTTTGCCACCCCCGGCGGCAGCGAGGATTGCCTATACCTCAATGTCTTTGCTCCGGAGGATGCGTTGACAAGCAAAACACCCCTGCCCGTGTTCTTCTGGATTCACGGCGGCGGACTTTTCGTTGGCTCCTCCAGCGACTATGACCCGATGCCTATGGTCAAGACCGGCAATGCCGTGGTTGTCACCGTCAATTATCGTCTGGGGGCTTTCGGTTCCTTTGCCCATCCTGCCATTGACGCCGAAGACCATGCCATTGCCAATTACGGGCTGATGGATCAGATTTTCGCCTTGGACTGGGTGCAGAGAAATATCGCCAAATTCGGCGGCGACTCCAAAAATGTCACTATCGCCGGGGAATCCTCCGGCGGCCAGAGTGTTTTGGCGTTAATGACTTCTCCCAAGGCCAAGGGCAAATTCCAAGCTGCCATCGGCATGAGCGCCTGCACGGTGACGCTTCATTCGGATTTCACCATGTACACCTTGGAAAATGCTGAAAAGCAGGGCGTTCTTCTCGCCGAAGAAGCGGGGCTGAAAAATGCAACGGCTGAGGATTTGAGGAAACTTTCTGCAGAGGAAATTTTGAAGGTGCAAAAACCCTTCGGCACCTTCATCATCGAGGGGGACTATGTGCCGGAGCATATCGGTGATGCACTCAGGGCAGGACACGTTCATCCCGTCACTTTCGTGAACGGCACCGTGAGGAATGAGGGGGTTTTCTTCGCCGGAGTGAGGGAGACTTTCGTGGGGCATCCTATGACAGCAGAGGAATATCCTGCGGTGGTGGCTGAGTTCTGCGGCGTATTCCCCAATGATCCCACCTAAAAAGTTTTGTCAGAATATCCGTTATCCGCATACAAGACACCTTCGGAAGCCTACGCCGCCATTGTCACCGATGCCTGGTTCGCCTCCACGGCGAACGACATCAACCGTGCCTTGGCGGGAAAAATCCCCGTCTATGCCTATGAGTTTGATGACCAAACTGCTCCCTATTATCTTCCTACGAGTTTCTATCAGGGGGCGGCGCATACCTACGAGCTTCCCTACGTCTTTCCCGGCTTTCACGGAAGTTCCGCGCTTTCCACGAAGCTGAACAGTGAACAGGCGAAACTCTCCGAGCAGATGATGACGCTCTGGACCCATGTGCGGGATTTGCCGCGGCAAAAGGAATGGGCGCCATTTGACCCCCAAAAGGGCAATTACTATCGCTTGACACTGCCGAAGCCCGTTATGGTAACAGGAGAATTTGCCAAGGCCCATCATATTGATTTTTGGGACGAAACATTGAATAATAGAAATAGATAAAGAAAGAGCCGCCTTTGGCAATCTGCATTGCCATGGGCGGCTATGGAGCTATGGAGCAGGGAGGGAGAACATGAAACGCATTATACTCGATATTGCACTGTTTATTCTGTGCCTCTTTACCATTAGTTTCCAGTTCCTGCCCAGAATACTGCATGAAATTTTGGGGCTTGCCATGTTGGCTGCTGCCATCTGGCATCTTTGGTTGAATCGGGCATGGATCTCTTCTTTAGGAAAGGGGAACTGGACTGTCCTGCGAGGGCTGTCAACTTTGGTCAATATGCTTTTGATTGCAAGCATGGTCGTTATTATCGTAACGGGGTGCTTCATTTCCAACTATCTCTTCAAGGGGTGGTTCGGCATGGAATTACAGCGAAGCATTTTGGTGCATCAGCTTCATGTTTCCCTGTCTTATTGGCTGCTGATCCTGATAGGTCTGCACCTGGGGTTTCATTGGCAGGGGCTGTGGCATCGTTTGGCAAAGTGGCGCAAATGGGAGGAAAGTTCCGCTCCCTATCGGCTGGCAACCCGCTTTATGCCTTTGATGATCCTGGTGGTGGGTATTTACGGTTCTTTCTTGAATCGGGTTGGGGATCGCCTCCTTATGAAGCATATATTTGCCACGGAAGCCGTGCATCAGCCCTTTGCTGTGTACATTTTGCTTTTGATAGGCATTGTGGGGCTTTATGGGGTGATTGGCTTTTTCCTGCGAAAGTGGCTCACAGGCAGGCGCAGTATACAGTGAACTTTGGGGAGTATTGGCATGGCGGACGAGGGCATTTTTAAGGTAAATTTCAGCGACAAGGCTTTGCGGGCTATGATTGTCCCCCTTTTTTTGGAGCAGTTCCTGCTGCTCATGGTGGGCATGGCGGATACCCTCGTCATCAGCTATGTGAGCGAGGCGGCGGTTTCCGGCGTGACCCTGGTGGAGCAGTTCAATGTGGTGATGATTTACCTCTTTACGGCCCTGGCCGCCGGTGGCGCAGTGGTCATCAGCCAGTACATCGGACACGGCGAACGGGAGAAAGCCGGGGAGACGGCCAGCCAACTGCTCACCTTTGCCATTTTGCTGTCTTGTTTTCTCTCCCTCGCGGTTTTGCTGTGGCGGCGGGAACTGCTCACGTTTCTCTTTGGCTCCGTGGAGCCCTTGGTCATGGAATCCTGCGTCACCTATCTCGGCATCACAGCCCTTTCCTATCCGGCGCTTGCCGTCTATAATGCGGGGGCAGCCCTCTACCGCAGCATGGGACGCACCAAGACCACCATGTATATCTCCATTGGCTCCAATTTCGTCAACATCGCCGGAAATATCATCGGTGTGTTTGTCCTGCAGGCAGGAGTCGCGGGGGTAGCCTATCCTTCCCTCTTGGCAAGGACGCTTTCTGCCCTCGTCATCACTTGGCTCTGCTTTAGCAAAACAAATGAGGTGCGCTACCGTTTGGATTGGATTCTGGCATGGAATCATGACCTTCTTCGGCGCATCCTCTCCATCGCCGTGCCAAACGGCGTGGAAAGCGGCATTTTCCAACTGGTGAAGGTGGCGCTGTCGAGTATCGTGGCGCTGTTCGGCACCTATCAAATCGCCGCCAACGGCGTAGCCCAGAGCATTTGGACGGTGACTTCCATGTGTACCACCGTCATGGGCATCGTGTTCATCACGATCATCGGGCAGTGTATGGGAGCGCAGGACATAAGGGCGGCAGAGTTTTATTTCAAAAAGCTCATGGGAATCACCGTCAAGATGTCCGTGGTTTGGAACGTGCTGACCTTTGCCCTTACGCCCCTTTTTCTCAATTTGTACGCCCTGGAGCCGGAGACGAAGACTCTCGTCATTTACTTGGTGCTCTTGCATAACACCTTCAGCGCCTTTGTGTTCCCCTACGCCGGGGCCTTGGGGAACGGCCTCAGGGCCACAGGGGATGTGCGCTATACCATGGTGGTTGCCATTGCCTCCACGGGGGCAGGTTCATCTTGGCCTACATCTTCGGTGTCATCATGGAGGGAGGCGTTATGGGCGTAGCGGTGGCCATGTGCATGGACTGGGTGATTCGCGCCATCTGCTACATTTGGCGGCAAAGGTCGGGGAAGTGGCAGGAGTTTCAAGTGATTTAGACGAATTATCATTTGGGGATATAGCGAGGAGGACAATATGAAAACCAGAAAAGCAGAGAGCAGGAGCGCAGCGACTAGCGAATCGCTTTATCTGAAGCGAAGCGGAAGAACATTAGGGAGCATTGAAGTATCGCCCATTGGTATGGGCTGCATGGGATTTTCCCACGGCTATGGGGAGATTCCTGCCGAGGAGTACAGCATCGGAGCCATTCGGAAGGCTTATGATTTTGGCTGCACCTTTTTTGACACGGCAGAGGGATATGCGCCGAACAGGAACCCAGAAAGCAGGGGGCACAATGAGCGGATTCTCGGCAAGGCGGTCCGTGATTTTCGCAAAAATGTCGTACTTGCTACGAAATTGCACCTGCCTACGGAAGAGGCGACGGGGGTGGGGATATATGCCGCATTGAAATCCCATCTGGAACAATCCCTGCGCAATCTGCAAACGGACTATGCGGATCTTTACTATCTGCACCGCCTGAATCCCGACATTCCCGTGGAGGACATTGCCGAGGCTTTTGCGCGGCTCATCAAGGAGGGATTGATTCGCGGCTGGGGGCTGTCACAGGTGTCCGTTGCCACCATCGAAAAAGCGCACACCGTCACGCCTCTTTCCGCTGTTCAAAACATTTATTCCATGGTGGAGCGCAGCATCGAGGAGGATGTCATTCCCTATTGCATTGGGAAAAATATAGGCATCGTGCCGTTTTCGCCCA
>JAFSWY010000227.1 GCA_017444295.1 Selenomonadaceae bacterium
ACTCTTCGACGGTTTTGCCGCCCAACTGGAGGCAAAACACCTCATTACCCGCACTGGAACCATTGTGGATGCGACCTTTATGGACGCTCCCCGTCAACGCAACACGCGCGACGAGAATGCCGCGATCAAGGCTGGAAACATCGATGAGCTGCACGATGGCATCCAGCCAGTCATTTTCAATGAGATAGCGGCGGATTTCCGACTGGCCGCTGCCTGCGTCCCCGGTGAAGAGGGAAGAACCGTTCTGGATGATGGCCATGCGGCCCTTGTCCTTGAGCTTGGCCACGCCATTCAGCAGGGCCACCAGGGTCTTGAAGGTGAAGGGGCTGGTGTTATAGAACTGGTAGCCGGAGGCCCGGCGCAAAAAGCCGTCCCTTACCGCCAGTTTCTTCACTTTCTCGTATTGGGCCAGCACCTGTTCATG
Organism: Selenomonadaceae bacterium; assembly: GCA_017444295.1. Classification (GTDB taxonomy): domain Bacteria; phylum Bacillota; class Negativicutes; order Selenomonadales; family Selenomonadaceae; genus UBA3796. The sequence continues at coordinate 425 of JAFSWY010000227.1, forward strand.
GGTAGGGAGTAGGCAGTCATGGAACCGCTTGATCACCGCCATAGGAAGCACCACCAGGCCGTACTCATGGGGCTTGAAGACCCCCACTAGGTCATCCGCCATCGACCAGACCAGAGCCGCCTTCTCCTGTATGTTCCGTCCCACTTTCTGTATCTTCTCATTGCTTGTCTCTGGCATACTACAATTCTTCCTTTCGAGAGTTTTCTATTTACCTGATTTATAGAAATACGGCCACTACCATTCCAAGCTGTCTTGTTGTGGTGTATCTATGTGACAAATGTTAAAGAAAAGGTGTCCTTGGACATGTTTTTTATTTATACAAATTTCACATAAAAGCTCAGGAAACTAACATAGGTGGCATGGTTGTCGATTCACCGCTCTTTTCTTGCTTTCATGATGACTCAGCCTCAATACCATCGATTCTTGTGTAGATCATGCCATTTTTCCTGCGGTCTGACCGCATGAGTGAGATTTCGGTCACCCTTTCGAATCTGAAAATATCTTACCATGAAGAAATGACTGAGGGCAAGCATTGCAAGTTTTGTGTATTACTTGTTCGTGAAATTTGATATAATATCGTCGGGGAACAGCCCTGTGAATTCGATGCGTGATGGGAGTGGATGGAGCAGATGAATCGACGTAATTTCCTGAAATGGATTATGGGTGGCGTTTTCCTGTTGGGGGGCGGCGTTTTTCTCGGCAAAGGGGCATGGTATCGGCAAGCGGCCAATGGGGTTCGGGAACTGGCCGGTGATTTGGATGCACAGTATCTGCGGCAGATCATTGTCGCTGATCCGTCTACCAGCCGGACTCTCATGTGGCAGTCTGTCGGTTCTCTTTCCAATCCCCGCATAGAGTATCGCCGCCGGGGGCAGGAGGACGTGGCAGAAGTTCCCGCCAGCGAAGATTTCTTTACGGATGATGGAGTGGAAAACCATCAATATGTTGCCAGCCTTGCGGGGCTTTCCCTGAATACGGCTTACGAATACCGCCTGGTTTCCGAAACCTCTGCCGGTGACTGGCATCCTTTGCGTACGGCGGGGGAAGGCAGTTTTCAATGCCTCATCTTTCCTGATTCCCAGTCCAGTGATTACAGCGATTGGGAACGGGTGGCCCAGGAAGCCGCGAAGCGAAATCCGGAGGCGGCGTTTTTCATCAATATGGGGGACATCGTGGACAACGGGGAGGATCATACCCAATGGCAGGCATGGTTTCATGCGGTGGAAAACATCATGGACCGCATTCCCTTCGTTCCCGTCATGGGGAACCATGAGACCTATGACCAGAACTGGAACGTGCGCCTGCCTGAGGCATATCTGCACTATTTTGCCGTGCCGGAAAACGGGAGCCGTGATTTTGCGCGGTATTACTATTCCTTCGACTATGGCGCGGTGCATTTCATCGTGCTGAACAGCCAATGGGAGGAGACGGAGGACTTCAAGCCCGGCCTTATGGAGGAGCAGATGGAATGGTTTCGGGAAGATGTCCGTCAAAGCACGAAGAAATGGAAGATCGTGCTGATTCACAGGGATGTCCTGCAATACCGCATCCACAATCGCCCGGAACGGCAGGAAGGAATTTCCGATGTGGGGGAGGTGTTCATGCCGCTTTTTGAGAAATTTGGCATTGACATCGTGTTCACGGCGCATCTCCATACCTACCGAAACCGCGGGCATATCAGGGACATGCGCCATGACAGCAACGGCCCCCTCTATATCCTCACGGGGGTGGCGGGAAACGTGCGCTACCCGGGTCTCTGGATCGACCATGCCTTGGATGAAAAGGTGGCTCCGCAACCGGAG
>JAFSWY010000228.1 GCA_017444295.1 Selenomonadaceae bacterium
AGGCGAATCAACCGATTCTTGACCTTTTGGCAAAATATGCCGCCGAGAAAAACGCAACATTGGCGCAAATATCACTGGCATGGATGCTCCATAAATACCCCAACGTCGTGCCGATTCCCGGCTCGAAGAACCAAGAGCGCATTTTGGAGAACTTGGGGGCGTGGAAGGTGGAGCTTTCAGAGGAAGAATTCACCGCATTGGAAAAAAGCCTCTCGCAAATTCCCGTGGCAGGATTCCGCGGCCATGTGGAAATGCAGGGAGACACCATGAAGGATTGGGGAAGAAGGAAAAGTTAAGCGAAACGATAGGAGGACATTGGCATGAAAAACATTTCACGACGGGGTTTTGTAAAAATGGCGGGCGTGGCGGCAGCGGCAGTTGCCGCACCGGGTATTTTGGGGCTTGCTTCCGGTTGCGCCAAGGAGCGCAGTGAGGCAGTATCGGCTGCTGCCTCCACGTCAGACGGCACGGCTGCGGCGGCGACCAAAGCCAAAGTATATTTCACGAAGCATATCGACGCAGAGCATCTGGGGCGGCTCTATGAGCAGGTGAATGCCGACATTCGCGGCAGGGTAGCCATCAAGCTCCACACGGGAGAGCCTCACGGTCCCAATATTTTGCCACGGGACATGGTGCAGTCGTTTCAGGCGGGGATTCCGAACTCCACGATTATCGAAGCCAACGTAGCTTATGGCGGCGCTCGTTCCACCACGGAACAGCACAGGGAGACGCTCAAGGTGAACGGTTGGGATTTCTGCCCCGTGGATATCATCGATGCCGACGGCGATGTGAATTTCCCCGTGAACGGCGGCCTGCATCTGAAGGAAGTGGCAATGGGCGCGCATTTGGCGGATTATGATTCCCTCGTGGTTTTGACCCATTTCAAGGGACACGCAATGGGGGGATTCGGCGGCTCCCTCAAAAATATCGCCATTGGCTGCGCCTCGGGGCAGGTGGGCAAGCGCCAGGTACATGGGCTGACCGACTACGGTAAATGGGTCACGGGCGGTCTGTTCATGGAGCTGATGGCGGACTCCGGCAAGGCCATCTGTGACCATTTCGGCCAGCAAATCACCTTCCTGAATGTCCTCCGGCGGATGTCCGTAGACTGCGACTGTGCCGGTACATCTGCCGCCGAGCCGGTCATTCCCGACCTCGGTATGCTGGCCTCCACGGATATTCTCGCCATCGACCAGGCCTCGGTGGATCTGGTCTATGGCTTTGGGGATGACAGGAAAAAAGACCTCATCGAGCGCATAGAAAGCCGGGAGGGACTGCGCCAGCTCTCCGCCATGAAGGAACTCAACATGGGCAGCGACCAGTATGAGCTGATTTCGTTGGATTGAAAAACTGGGCCGGGCGCGCAAAAAAGGAGCCTATCCTATGGGGGATAAGCTCCTTTTTTGTGGTCAGGGCTGCCCGCTGGCAGCCGGGGAATTTTGCCCGCTCATTGCAGCAGCCCCAGCACCCCTTCGCTGGCGTGGTTGGCCTGGGCCAGCATGGATTGGGAGGCTTGGAGGAGGAGGTTGTTTTTGGTGTACCAGACCATGGCCTTGGCCATGTCGGCATCCCTGATGGTGCTCTCCGAGCCGACGGTGTTTTCAATGGCTATGGTGAGGTTTTCGTGGGCGGCGTCCAGGCGGCTGGCATAGGCCCCGTACATGGTGGAGTGATCCAGGATTTTCTGGATGACGATGTCCATGCACTCCCTGGTGTAGAGGGCATTTTCCCTGGTGGTAATGTCCAGGGTGTCAAGCTTCAGTCTTTTGGCGGTGTGGTCAAAGAGGGGGATGGAGACGGATTCATTGGCCTTGGGGCCGGTGTGGATGAAGGTGTCGGTGATAAAGGCGGAGCCAAGGGAAAAGCCGTTGTCGGCTCTCAGAATGTCCCGCCACTTAACGCCATCGTCACCCGTGCCCGTGCCTCCGGCCGCCTCTGCAGCGGCAGAAGCAATGTAGGAGAGGTTGGCTCCATAGTTGCCCGTAAGGCTGAGGACTTCGCCGCCTGTAGCATCAGCCAGCCAGCCCCATTCCGTGGCAGGGGAGTTGTCAGCGGCGGGGTTTGTGGAACTGAGGGTAACTGCGGAAAGACGCGTGTTAGTGGCTTGCAGGGCAGAAATAATGTCATTTACATCCTGATAGTCAGAAGGAGCAGTACCGCTGCCATGGGGATTGCCGGAAGATACTGGTATAGTTTCAATGCCTTTGCTGTCTGTGCTGTTGTGGAAAGAGGCATCGGTAATCACTATAATTTGTCGGTTGGCACCATCACGCCAGCCCGTGAGGGAAAGGGCAGTTTGTACGCCTTCAAGGCCTGACTCTGGTTCGTAATGGCCACCTATGCCGCGAGTGCCTTCCGGACCTCCGTGGAAATAGCTGTCAAAATCCCAAACCTCGTTGGCAATCTGATTTAGCTTGGAGGAAACTGCCGTGCTGCTTGAGGTAAAATCGAGTTCCTGTGCGGTCATTTCGCCAAGACCTGTGGACATTTCACTGCTTATAAGGTGCTGTTCATTAAAGGAAGCAATGGCAATTCGATAATCCGTGTTGCTGGCTTCCAGTTTATCTGTAAAGGCTGTCATGTTGGAAGCCACGTTCTTGATATAGGTGCCCATACTGCTGGTGGTGTCCACCAAAAACACCACATCCAGCTTGCCCCCGCTTGATTCCGGCGCGGACTCTTCCTGCTTGCCCATGGGGTGCAGGGGCGTAATGCCGTTGAAATTGGTTTCCACGGCTATGCTGTCTATATTTTCCCTGAGCTGGGAGAATACCTTCTGCACCGTCGCCCTGTCGCTGTCCGTAAGGGTATCATTGGCGGCCTGGTCGGCGAGCAGGGTCATTTCCTCCAAGGATTTCTTGATTTCCTCAAGGCCGCCCAGTGCCACTTTCAGCAAGGACTGGCCAGAGAGCACGTTGCGGTTGCATTGCTCCAGTCCCCTGATTCTCAGGCGCATCCTTTCGGAAATGCTGTAGCAGGAGGTATCATCACCGGCACTGTTGATTTTCATGCCGCTGGAAAGCTGCTGCAAGCTCTTGGTGAGGCTGCTGTGATTGGCGTTCAGACGGTTCAGGATGCTAACGGCGGACATATTGTTCTTGATTTGCATGGACATAGTGGGCGCCCTCCTTCCTACAGCCAAAGCATAGAAAAGAAGGCAGGACACATCTGTCCTCCCCCGGAAGCTTCTGTATGGGCGGCGAGGCTCAGGTGGCTGTGCCCCCCCCGTGGGCAAATGTACACATATCATTTCCCTCCTTGGGCAACTGCGTTTCGCGGCAGTAAGCAAGACGGAAATCGTCCGATTTCCATCAGCCCTTACACGAACACTAAGCTCCTGCTTCGCTTACGCTTGCATTCGCTAAGTGTTCATAGTAAAAGAATGACAATCCTATCATACATATTATCGTAAGATCGGGAGAAAACCTTAAGGCTTTTTTGTTGGGGCCGTTAGTGTCGAATAAATTTCGTCGTTTACGAAGCAAAGACAAAAGCCTTGTATATTTCCCTTGTCAGCACCTTCCCCTCCGTCGTAAAATAAGGGCAGAAGGAGAGACGAGGAGGTGCTTGCAATGAAGTTTCCCCGCGTGCAATAGTGTATCTTGAAAGACCGCGATAGAAAATGCATACAGCCAGTTGGGCTGAGAGTTTTGAAGGAGCGAATGACGGCGATGAAGAAAATCCCGATTATCATTATTACCTTGCTGGTCATAGCAGGCATCAGCGGTATTGGTTTGTATAATTCCGTGAAGAGTGCAAAGATACAAGTGGAGGCCCAATATGGGCAGGTGGAGAACCAAATCCAAAGACGGGCAGATTTAATCCCTAACCTGGTAAACACCGTAAAGGGCTATATGCAATACGAGGAGCGAGTGTTAACGGAGGTAACGGCGGCACGCGCCAGGGTTATGGGAGCTGCTTCCCCAAAGGAAATGGCAGCGGCTGATCAGGAACTTGAGGGAGCATTGGGAAGGCTTTTGGCCGTAGCAGAAAATTATCCCACATTGAAGTCCGATGCCCATTTTACAGAGCTTATGCGGGAAATTGCCGGTTCGGAAAACCGTATTGCCGTGGCGAGGCGCGACTACAACGAGGCCATTCGCAGCTATAATGTGACTGTCGGAACTTTTCCCGGCAATATCGTAGCCAACATGATGGGCTATGGCAGCCTTGCCCCCTTTGTCGCTGAGGAAGGAGCGCACAGCGTTCCCTAGGTGTCATTTTGAGAGCGGCAGCAGTAGCCGTCTTTGCCATAGCGATAGCCTGTTTGGGCTACTTGTTTTTCGGTGAAGATACAGATACGCTCCCCGCGGCTCCCACTCAGGATATCTATGTGGCGGATTTTGCCGACATGATAGAGGATGCTGAACGCAAAGAAATACTCGCAATCGGCGAGGATATGGATGAGCGTTTCGGGGCACAGTTGGTTGTCGTTACCATCGATACCTTGAACGGAGAAGAAATCGAGGACTATGCCAATAGGCTTTTCCGTGCCTGGGGAATCGGCTCTGCCGAAAAAAATAACGGCGTCTTGCTGCTTATTGCCAAGGATGACCGCAAGTTCCGCATTGAAGTTGGCTATGGATTGGAAGGAATTATTACCGACGGTTTTGCCGGAGAGGTACTTGACGGCATGACTCCAAAATTCCGTGAAGGGGATTACTCTTCAGGGATTCTTGCAGCCTATCAGGCTCTTGCAAAGAAAATATACATCGGTTATGGGGCAGAGCCGCTAGGAAATATGTCTGCTCCGCCCCCTGCCGATACGCCGGCAGAGGCTGAGGAGGAAGAGGAATTTGAATGGTGGGAGGATATTCTTTACGGAGGCATTTTTGTTCTCCTGCTTCTGTTGGTAATTTTCCTTTTTTATTGCGTCCTGGGGCCGCTAATAGGCTTTATCGTTATTCTTGCCCTGAATGGGGCGGTGTATATCCTGGGTGTGCTGCTTTATGTCCTTTCCCTGG
>JAFSWY010000229.1 GCA_017444295.1 Selenomonadaceae bacterium
GACCTTCAAAAGCCTCTGAATCTGATGGTCTGCCTGCTTGAGCTGTTTTTCGTTGATTTTCATGAGATCCCCTTTTCCTCCGTATACATCAATGCTTTTTCATTCAAGTCATGGAATTTCGCAGGAACCTTCTCCCGCATGGCTCCTCGGATGTCCTCCGCCTCGAACCCGAGCTCGCCCGTCCGGACTGCCGCCCCCAGGAGAATCATATTGAGCACCTTTGCAGAACCGAGGGTCCTTGCCGCTGCCTTGCTGTCAATCAGGATAAGATTTGCTGTCTTTTCCTTGAGGTACTGCAGGACTTCCTCCAAGGGATAGGAAGCTGTTCCGATCAGGGCGCTTACGGGAAGGATAGGGCAGGAACTCACCACCACAGTCCCGCCATCCTTCAGAAAGGAAAGATGGCGCACCGCTTCCGCCGGCTCGAAGCCGATGATGATGTCTGCCTTTCCCGGAGCGATCATCGGGGAATGAAGATCCTTTCCCAGCCGCACATGGGAGAAAACGCTGCCTCCCCTCTGCGCCATGCCGATGGTCTCGGCGGTCTTCACTTCAATGCCCCGCTTCATGGCAGCAGCGGCCATGAGCTTGGAGGCCAGGATGGTTCCCTGTCCGCCGACGCCGCATAAGATGATGTTCTTATTCTTCATTCTTCTTGCCACCCCCTATCGCGCCCACAGGGCAAACCTGCTCGCAAAGAGTGCATCCCGTGCAGAGCGTTGCATCGATAAAGGCCTTTTCATCCTTGAGGATAAGCGCCGGGCACCCCAATTCCCTGATGCATTTCCTGCAGCCGATGCATTTTTCCGCATCCACAGCGGAACGTCCTGCAGGTTTCGTCATGGCAATGCAGGGCGAGCGGAAGATCACAGCCTTGACTCCCGGTTCCTCCGCCACTCTCCTGATTGTGTCACGGGCAATCCCAAAGTCCAGGGGATTGACCGTTTCCACCGTCGTGATGCCGATGGCGTGCAAAACCTTCTCGATGCTGACCTTCTCCACCACCTGTCCCATGGCAGTGCGTCCCGTGCCGGGATGAGGCTGGTGGCCTGTCATTGCCGTGGTGGAATTGTCCAGGACAACGAGTGTCATGTCCGCCTGATTGTAAAAGGCATTCACCACGCCCGTGATCCCTGCGGCAAAGAAGGTGGAATCCCCCACAAAGGCAAAGCATTTCCTTTCCCCGTCGAGATGGCCGATGCCCTGGGCGATGTTGATGCCCGCCCCCATGCAAAGGCAGGTATCGCACATGTCCAGTGGCATGGCATTTCCCAGAGTGTAGCAGCCAATATCGCCGCAATAGATGGTCTTCTGCCCCTTCATCGCCTGCTTGACCGCATAGAAGGAGGCGCGATGGGGACAGCCCGCGCAGAGCACGGGTGGGCGCACGGGCAAGGGCACATCCGGTGCGGCAGGCATCGGAACTTCTTCCAGGCCGAGGAAGGAATGGATTGCCCTGCTGACAGACAGAAGTGTGTTTTCCCCCGCCGAGGCAATATCCCCCGTCAGCTTGCCGCGGATCTTCACGGACAGATGATGTTTCCCGCAGACCTGAAGCAAGGCACGCTCAATGACAGGATCCAGTTCCTCGATGCAAAGGACCTCATCCAGCCCATCCAGAAAGCGAAGGGCCAGTTCCTCCGGAAAGGGGAAGGGCGTGGCAACCTTCAGGAGGCGCACATGGTTCTCGCTGTCCAGGGCATCCAGTGTGTACATATAGCTGATGCCATGGGAGGCAATGCCCTTTCTGGCGGAATCCTTTCCATAGCTGCCATTCTCCCTCCGAATTCCGTTGCGGGGATACTCCGAAAGCACCGCAGTTAAATCCCTGTTTCTCTTCTCAATCCGTCCGTGGTTCTTCAGGGACAGACGTGGAAAGATGACCCAGCGGGAGGAATCCTTCACAAAGCCCTCCATCGTCGTCTCACGGTATTCCTCCGCATCCTTCACATCAATGGCCTCATAGCCGTGATCCACCCGCGTCGTGCATCGGAAAAACACAGGGGTTCCGTATTTCTCGGAAAAATCAAAGGCCTCCTGTATCATCTCATAGGCTTCGGACACCGAGGACGGGTCGAACACCGGAACCTTGGCAAACATGGCAAAGGTTCTCGTATCCTGTTCCGTCTGGGATGAAATCGGTCCGGGATCGTCTGCCACCATGACCACCATGCCGCCCTTGATGCCAACATATTCCAGGCTCATCAAGGGATCCGATGCCACATTGAGCCCCACCTGCTTCATGGTGACCATGGCCCGTGCACCGCTGTACGCAGCACCGGCAGCCACCTCCATGGCGGCCTTTTCGTTCACAGACCATTCCACATGGATATTCCCGGGATTCCGTTTCGCCACGGTTTCCAGCACTTCCGTTGAGGGCGTTCCC
>JAFSWY010000230.1 GCA_017444295.1 Selenomonadaceae bacterium
CTTCGTGCCGAGGAATCTCGTATCCTCGGCCACATGCTCCTTGACGGTGCGGGCAGCGTCAAAATCAATGAGCCGGATGATGCCGCCGTTCTGGAGAATGAGATTCGATGGCTTGATGTCGCGGTGGATGATACCTTGGGCGTGGATGGGAGCAAGCCCGTCACAGAGTTGGATGAGCACGCTCTGCGCCTCCTGCTCTGTCAGGTAAGCCTTGCGCCCAATACGGTCAAGCAGGGATTCTCCCTGCACATATTCCTCCACGACAACGGTTCCCCCCTCGTCTTCCCAAGCATGGAGAATACGGGGACACAGTGGATAGTCTTTTTCCTTCAAGGCTCCATAGGGCAGTCCCGTGAGGGCGATACGCTTCAGGATGACCAACCGACCGGATTTCCCCGATGCCAGCCACACCTCGCTTTTCTCATTCTCTTTGAGCCGCCGTATCTTTTGGAACGTCGCTTCGATATATACTGCTATATTGGCATCCATGAAATCTCACCTTGCTTTCTGCCTCGGTCTGTATTATCCTATATTATGAAAATTTTCTGCATGGAAATAGTCTATGGAGGACAGCATCATGCCGAAAGATACCGCCGAACTCGTAAACGAACTCCGCACAGCCAAAGGGCTGGAGGGCTTTCTCGTTGACAACCAAAAGGAATTTCGAGAGTTCTCGCTGGCAGAATATCTGCAAAAGCTCCTGGACGAAAAGCAACTGTCCAAGATGGAAGTCATAGAGAGTTCCCATCTGGAAAGACTGTATGCTTATCATATATTCGCCGGGCGCAAAAAGAATCCTTCAAGGCAAAAGGTCATTGCCCTCGCTCTCGCCATGGGACTCACGCCGGAGGAAACCCAGTACCTCCTGTACTACGCCGGAGCGGAACAGCTCTATGTGCGGAACCCTTGGGACAGCATCCTTTGGTTTGCCCTCGACCATCACATGACAGTGGTAGACACAGACCTCATGCTGCAAAAGATGTCGGAACTTCCCCTGCTCTCTGGGGAAAAGGAAAATTCCTGACTGCACAGGAACGCAGAGCCATCGCCTTTATCATCGGCGGTGGCTCTTTTCCCGTGCCTTAATTTGCTATGCGCTGATTGCCGATGGCTCGTCACCATTGGAGAGCCATCGGCGGTTTACCGCCGCTAATGGCTCCCATGCCAAAACGCTCCAAGAAACAAGCCCGTAGGGCGCAGTTGATTGGCAAGCGTTGACGGCTAGGCCGCCGGCTTTTCCATCGGTATGTCGCCCGTCCTGACGTTGTGCATCACATTCTGGCTGAGAAGTTTGACGCTCTCCGTCAGGCTCTCCACCAAGGCAAGCTCCTGCTCGGTCAACTTCCGCTCCATCTGGAACTGCGCCTTGGTGAACACGATACCACCGCTGTTGGTGGCCTTGGTCAGCGTGAACCTCGTCACCCCCGCATTGCTCGCACCCCATTTCGGCAAGCACCGCATGAGGTAGCGGCTGAAGGGCTTCAAGGAACCTGTGGGAAGGGACAGGATGAGTGGGAAAATGTCGCCCTCCCGCAAGAGGTACAGGCGGCGCCGCTCCTTGCAAGCCTTCGCCCCGTTGGCTCCCGTGCCGAACTCGTTGAACAGGCAGTCGGCGCAGTTGCCGCTCGGCTCTCCCATGCCCGTAATGCCGTTGAAGCTGCCACAGTCCGGCGGGTTCGTGCCGCCTGTGTAGGCTTCCTTATAGTATGCCCGCATCGGATGATGGTGGAGGATAACCGCCGAGAACTCCTTGACGCTCTCGGTTTCTTCGGGGTCATCCGTGGGCATCTCAAAGAGCGTCACGCCACCAATGGGAATCTTGATGATGTCAAAGGCAGCGGTGAGGCCGTCCATCTCCTTGGCAATGGTGCTTTCCACGTCAAAATTCTGCAAGGCCATAAAGCCCGTAGTCTTATTCATCGTCGCCAGTTCGTTTGTTTTCTTAGTCATTGTGCATTCTCCTTCCATATTGCAGAGCCAGTACCCAATGCGATACTGGCTCGAACTCAAAGCCTTTATCCCGCCAAGCCCATCATAGCAAGCCGAATCTGCTCACTGTAGGGACACTCGCCTCTGGCATCGCAATACTCCAAGCATTTGCGGTTGTTCCACCGCTCCCTTGCCGTACAGACCGGGGGCATCTGGCGGTTCTGCATGGCTTCTGCAAGCAGAGCCGCCTTTTTCGAGAAATACCGCACCAGCCAACGGTCGCTGATCCTGTTGATGTGTATCATGTAGATGGGGCGGTCAATGCCCCGCTCGCTTGCTGTCCGCAAATTGACATCACGGCACATGGCCTGTATCACC
>JAFSWY010000231.1 GCA_017444295.1 Selenomonadaceae bacterium
GGTCCGGGTCTCCCGCATGGACAATCTCATCCGCCTTGGCAATGAGTCCCTTGAGCACAGAAAACTGCTTCTCGCAGTCCTTTGCCACGAGAAGCTTCCACTCCCCCGGTATGATGGGCAGATCCTCCGCCCGCCAGAGCTTGTATTTCGCGTCGTACTCATCCGGCTCCGCCTGGCGCAGGATGTGCCCGAAGAGCCACGTCACGATGCCATCCCCCGTCACCAGATAGCCATCCTTCCTCTGGACGGGGCCCGCAAGGCAGCTGGCAAGCTCCCTGCCCATGCTCGGTTTCTCGGCAATGTATAAACGCAATCCAGTCGCACCTCATTTAAAGAACAAAGTATAGATTCCCCAGATCACAAGCCCCAGCCACAAAATCACCACAGCAGAGGCTGCCAGGACAACCGCCGCCCCATGGCGGATGACCGCGGAAGCCTTGTCCTCGCTGCTCTGCCGCACATGGGCAGGGAGGAGCCTCATCAAACCATAGACAGCTGTGGGAACGAGCACCACATCATCCACAATGCCCATAAGGGGAATCGAATCCGGAAGGATGTCGATGGGGCTCAAAAGGTACAGGATTGCCATGAGCATGAGTCCCCGCACCTTCTTTGGGGTGTCCTTGTGGAACACGGCAAGCAGCATGACCACGATGTCACGCCGAAACATTTTGAACAGGCCAAAAATCCGCTTCATAAAACCTCCACCATGGAAAAACGGGGAAACCAGCGAAAGCAACGACTGATTTCCCCGTTTCACGCAAACTCCGTGCGAAATAGCAAAACAAGCATCAATGATGCAGGACAACAACATCCTTTACCACGCTGGAGTCCCCCTCCGTCTCGATCATGCAGATGACATCCATCGTGCAGTTAAGAAAGGCATCCGGCTCCCTGATGCCGCCTTTCTTCATGACGGCTCCCATCCAGCCCGTCGCCTCATCCATCGTCTGGGCATAGATGGTCGCAACACCGCCGTCCCCATGCGCCCAAAGGGACAGGAGCGTATATATGTCCGCCGTGCTCTTGAGCTGGGCAAAATACAGGTTCCCATTGCCCTTGCGGTCACGCATGATGCCCGAATCAAAGAGCTCGTACTGGTATCCCTGCTCATCCCCGTGCATCAGAAGCGCCATCGCCAGCGTCACCAGGCCATGGGCGCCCGGCTGCCCCACAAGAAGGATGCGCTTCTTCTCCCGAACCGCCTTCAGAAGTTCACCAAAAGACTCCTCATTGATCAAATCTTCATGTTCCGACATATTTTCCCAACCTCCTGACAAAAAGTTTTTACATATATATATTCTACCACAAAGGAAACGTCCAAACAATCAGAATTATATTTTCCAAATCTCGTTATACATTTTATGTCATAAAGTTTGACACATCTATACCATATTGTTATAATTAGTATGATTCAAAAGAACTACAACCCACGAGCAGGAGGGCATTCAAATGACAGAAAAAATCTTTCCGATTTCCAAAGAGCGGCTGCAGGAAATCATCCGGCAATATCCCACCCCTTTCCACATCTACGACGAAAGAGCCATCCGCGAAAACATCCGCGCACTCAAGCATGCCTTCCGCTGGGCACCGGAGTTCCGTGAGCACTTTGCCGTCAAGGCAACCCCCAATCCCCGCATCATCGAGATCCTGAAGGAAGAAGGCGCCGGAACAGACTGCAGTTCCCTGGCGGAGCTGTTCCTTTCCGAGGCAGGCGGCGTCACGGGGGAGAAGATCATGCTGACCTCCAACGACACTCCTGCCGATGAATTCCAGAAGGCCCTCGAGCTCGGCGCCATCATCAATCTCGATGACATCAGCCACATCGACTATCTGGAAAAAAATGCAGGAATGCCGGGATGCCTCTCCTTCCGCTACAATCCCGGCAATCTCATCGAGGGCAATGACATCATCGGCAAGCCCACGGAGGCAAAATACGGTCTCACCCGGGACCAGCTTTTCGATGCCTACAAGAAAGCACAGGAAAAGGGCGTGAAGCGCTTCGGTCTCCACACCATGGTCATCTCCAACGAATTGCGCTCCGATGCCTTCATCTACACTGCCAAGCTCATGTTCAACCTTGCGGTGGAAATCAAGGAGAAACTGGGCATCCATCTGGAATTCGTGAACCTCGGCGGCGGTGTGGGCATCCCCTACCTCCCGGAGGAAAATCCTGTGGACCTGGAGTTCGTCGGCAAGGGCATCCATGAGGCATACGATGCCATCCTCGGCCCCCACGGCCTCACGGACATCGCCATCGCCATGGAAAGCGGCCGCGCCATGACCGGCCCTGCAGGCTGGCTCGTCGCTTCCGTGCTCCACGAGAAGAAGACCTACAAGGACTACATCGGCCTCGATGCCTGCATGGCAAACCTCATGCGCCCCGCCATGTACGGGGCATACCATCACATCACCGTCCTCGGCAAGGAAAAGGATCTCTGCGACCACATCTACGATGTGACCGGCTCCCTCTGCGAGAACAACGACAAATTTGCCATTGACCGCAAGCTGCCGAAGATCGACATCGGGGATATCCTCGTCATCCACGACACCGGCGCCCACGGCCACGCCATGGGCTTCAACTACAACGGCAAGCTCCGCAGCGCGGAACTGCTGCTCAGGGAGGACGGCAGCGTCGAGCTCATCCGCCGCGCCGAAACCCTGGAGGACTACTTTGCCACACTGAAATATCCCGGCAGCCTCATGAAATAAATTTAAGGAAATCGCTCCTCTTCACGATAAACAGAGTAGGACATCGTGAGAGGAGTGATTGCTTTATGAATATAAATCTCGAAAACATCCTGCAGAATGACGCTTTCGGCTCAACAACCGTCACGCGGCTGAAAACCGCCTCCGACAGCACGGAGAGCTTCAAGGAGATGTTCTCCTCCCTCCTGCAGGAAAAGCGCGACTCCCTGCAGGAAACCCTGGAAGAACTGGAGGAGAGACGCCAGGAAATCAAGGAGCTTGAGGACACCCAAAAGGCCATGGAGGTAGAGATCATCCGCCGCATCATGCCGGACGGCAGCATTCTCGTCACGGAATACCACGACGGGGAAATCGCCAGCCGCTTCCGCAAGCATCCCCACATGGTAGAGATGCCAGATCCCAATGTCGCCCCTCCCCGCAACACGGACGGCAACATCATCACGGGACAGCAGAAGATGAAGCAGGTCCCGAAATTCAGCATCCTGGAAGACCTCTTGTAGGGCGTGTTGAAAGACAACCGGGCTTTGACGGAACCTTTATAAGGACTCGACAATTTTTGCCGGGTCCTTTCTGCCATTTTTAATTGGTCGGATATTGTGCATCGTCCCGAAAGGAGGGGAGATTTTGCTGCTAGGTTATTTTGTAATGGGATTGATGTTCCTCGCCTTGCGTTTTTTCTATCATATCTTGCCTAAAAAAGGGGTACATGATCATCTGATCAAGGCAGTTGAAAAAGATTTTATAAATCTTTTTATTTATATCAAAGAAATAGTTTTATCACATGCTAAAATATTTAAGGCAATCTTGGTCATTATCGTGGTGCTTTTGGCCTTGACGCAAAAGAAGTATACTGATGGAATTGTATATGTAATAGAAGATATTTTGGCGATGATAATGTATTTGCTCCTGGTGATTGTTTTTATGCCGAAAGAAAATGATGTCCTTCGTCAAGGCAGCCATTCCCCTCGCCGAAATCAGCAGCGATTCCAGCGAGGCCATGCTGAACGCCGTGGAAAAGGAGCTGTAGAAAGTCCCCTATACCGGCAGCGTTGCTTCCGATGCCCGCGGGGCTGCCATCGTCGCCGTCGTTCCGGGCAAGTTCCTGGAGACGGGCGGCGGAGCGAACCGCAAGATGCTTGACAGCAATATCGATGCGGTCAAGAACAAATTCGCAGAGTCGAATCCGTACAGTGCGGTCTACATCCATCCTTCCGCAGAGATGACGGACAAGATGTTTGTCTATGTCCTGCTGACCGGGCTGGCGGCTCCGCTCGATGAGATGAACGCCCTCTGCGATGAGGTGTCTGAGCTTATCGCAAAGGACAAGGAAATCGTCAAGAAGAACCGCAAGGCTCTCAAGGGCCTGCACTCCCTGTCGATTTATGATGACAGTGACGATGACGACGATGACGATGAGGACGATTACGTCCCCCGTCGGAAGGCTGCGGTCGGCTCTGTCCATTACGATTTCGCTTCGGGAAACTGAGCCAGAAAAGTTCCACAAATACGTACAGCAAAACAGCCTCTCTCAAATTGAGACGAGGCTGTTCTTTATGGGGAGGAATCAATATGCACAGAATTGTCTACGGTTACGTCCGGGTATCTACGAAGGAGCAGAATCTTGACCGGCAGATGATTGCCATGCGTGAGCGTGGCATT
The DNA here is from genome assembly GCA_017444295.1 of Selenomonadaceae bacterium. Lineage (GTDB taxonomy): Bacteria > Bacillota > Negativicutes > Selenomonadales > Selenomonadaceae > UBA3796. Next base: position 4,369 of record JAFSWY010000231.1, read on the forward strand.
GCGGAGGAGCATATCTTCATCGACAAGCAGTCCGGCAAGGATTTTGACCGTCCCGCTTATCAGCAGATGATGAATGTACTGTCCGAGGGGGATACTCTGGTCATCAATATCAAGACTCGGTATCTGATATAATCCTAACTTTGGGTGCAGTCCTCGAAATCCCTTGATACAAGGGGGTTCGGGGATTTTGTATTTATCGGCATAACGCATCGTGATGCAAAATGACAAAACATCAGTAAAGGTAAGTAGGGTGGGTGCAAAAAGTAATCGTTGGATAGTTGGATGCAGTGATAATTCACTTAATGTGACGCAAAAAAGTGAGCCTGCCTTGGAAATCGGCTCCCAAAAGTAGGCTCACCATCGAAAAGTCCATAGTTAGAGCATAGCCCTTAGTTCTGTCAAGCGTTGCAACGTCATACCCGTTTTCTTGACGATAGTATCGAGGGGCAAATTTTCCTTGAGCATACGGATAGCCTCCATGACTCTATGCTCGCCGTTCTTTTCCCCCTCTGTCTTTGCTCTCTCAGCGATTCCCAATGCTAAACTGCCCATCTTCGTCAACTCCTCTTCCATGACCGGTGTCAGCACCAGGTCGTAGTCCTGTTTCAAAATCGTCTTCTTCTCAGCCGCCTTCAGTTTGTCCAGAAAAATCAGGTGGAGCAGCTTTAACAAGCGGTGCTTTGTGTTTTTCTTGCCCAAATAGACCATGATGGCAACCATCAGGTCGTAGTTTTCACGGGGATTGTGCCAACGGTGAGCGTTGGGTCGCCCTCAATGTACTTCTCGGCGATATCTTTGGTGGAGCAGTTCCGGAACTCCGCGACCAAGTATTTCAAAATCCATGCCAGGAGCATCTTCCTGGCCAGAAACCGCTTGGTGGTCTTGTCGTAAGAAGCGTTGTCATCATCCATCAGCACGCCGTCCATGGTTTTGCTGTCGGTAGCCATGTGTGTTCTCCCTTCCCATAGCCTCTTGCTCTCATTCTACCCCATGTCGGGAGATTTTTCAAGATTGTGGAGATTTAAGCGCATCAAACTCCGGTGTGTCAAAGAACTATCCCAGCGCAATACCGAAGCCGTCACACAGTCTCAAGGATTCCTCTACAATCGGAATGTAGTTCGTTTTCTATCTGATTGGAGGAATTCTATATGGACATCAACAACATTCGTAGCTCGGGGCAGGATAGCAAGACCGATGTAGCGGCAATCGGCATCACCTATGGCTACATCCGGGTTTCCACCGTCACCCAGCATGATGACCGTCAGCAGATTGCCATGGAGGAATTCGGCATTACGGCAGACCATCTCTTTGTCGATAAGCAGAGCGGCAAGAACTTTGACCGTCCCGCCTACATGGCGATGATGGCAGTTTTGAGGCCCGGCGATACGGTGGTGGTTCAGAGTCTCGACCGTCTTGGGCGCGATTACGAGGAA
>JAFSWY010000232.1 GCA_017444295.1 Selenomonadaceae bacterium
ATGGGTCGAGCCGAGATACACCAGACCGTATTCGGCCAGGACCTTCTCATAATAGGCTCCCCCGGTATCGTCAATCACCTGCCGTGCCTCCTGGTAACTGGAAAAGGACCAGGGAATCGTCGCAACCTCCAGCCGCGGGTCAAGAAGCGACATGGTTCCCGACACATAGGCACCGAGGTCGACAGTTCCCTCGGCCAGGGATCGGACTGCCTCATTGGTATTGCCTCCCGTCAGCTCATCGTTGGGATAGACCTCGATATGCACATTCCCGCCGGACTCCTTCTCCACGAGCTCCGCAAAGCGCCATGCGGTCAGCGTCTCAATGCCGATATCCGTCCCGTTGACGGTCATGACAAGCCGCACCTTCTCATATTCTCCCCCTGTTGCCGGAGATTCCTCCTGCTGTTTGGCACATCCATCCAAAAGAGCCAACACTGTGAGCAGAACAAAAACTGATGCCAAGCAACGCCGCAACACGAAAGCCCCCTCCTTTTCCATGCCATGACCCTTCCACATAACATATACGTCTATCGCTTATACTACCCTCTGTTAGAAATTTTATTTCTTACGGAGAGTGTATGAGACGCTCTCGGATGAAATCCTATCAAGGATTTAAAATTTTAATCCGGGATAAGTATTACAAGTATATCTCATGGGGTATTTCGACAGAAAAGAAAAAAAACCTGCCTGCATCACGCAAAACAGGTCGAATTACCTAGTAAACTTCGGTTTGAACAACAAAGTCAGAAAGAAAATTGCCGAGGCAATGGCCACGATGGTCGCCCCTGCCGCCATATTGAAGTAATATGCCAGAATGAGCCCGCTGATTCCGGACACCAGGGCAATGAGGACGGAAACGAGATGATAATGCTTCACATCGTTGGTGATGTTCCTCGCCCCTGCCGCCGGCAGCACCAGCAAGGAATTGATGATGAGGATTCCCACCCATTGGATGCTGATGGCCACGACCACAGCAAGGATTGAGGCAAAAATGCTCTCCACCCAGAGAGATGAGATGCCCCTGCTGCTGGCAAAGGCGGCATTGACGGACAAAACCAGCAGACGATTGAAGAGCAGTGCCCAGAGGACCAGCACAGCAAGAAATACCAGCAAAAGAGCGGCGAGATCCTCCTGCGTGATGCTCAACAGATCCCCGATGAGATAAACGGAAAATTTGTTGAAACTCCCGCCACGGGACATGAGCATGAGGCCAAGGGCAATCGCCGTGGAGGAAAACACCCCGATGATCGTGTCCGTGGAAACGCTGCTCTTGCTCTTGATATAGGTGATGAAAAGTGCAAACAGCACAGAAAATGCCACCAGGGAGGCCATGGGAGAGAAAATCCCCAGCAGGGCACCGATGGCAATGCCGGTAAAGGCCCCATGCCCCAGGGAATCCGAGAAGAAAGCCATGCGGTTCGACACCACCATGGTGCTCAGAATACCGAAAAGCGGCGTCACCAGCAGCACTGCCAGAAAAGCATTCCTCATGAAGGCATGGCTTGCCCATTGAAAGGGCAGCAGGATATCCATCAACGAATAGATTCCTTCCATCAGGCAAGTCCCCCTTCCCCCGCCTCAAGTCCGGCTGTCATGCCAAAGACCTGCCTTGTGCGTGCATCCCGGAACACATTTTCCGGCGTTCCGCTCATGAGAACACCCTTGTCCATGAGCACCACCTGGTCCGCATGTTTCGCCACAAGGCCAAGGTCATGGGAAACCAGAAGGATTGCCATATCTTCCTTCGCCCGGAGGTCTGCCACGATCTCGTAGAAAAGCTCCCTGCCATTCCTGTCCACTCCGGACACCGGCTCATCGAGAAGCAAAAGATCCGGCATAGGGTCCAGGGCCAAGGCCAGAAGCACACGCTGCAGTTCCCCTCCGGACAAGGCACCGAGGCGACGGTCAATGAGATGCTCCGCCTTGACCCTCGCCAGCTGTTCCAGCACCATCGGGCGCAAACTGCTGCCGGAGCAGAGCCAGACAGGACGCTTTGACAGACATGCCATGAAAATATCCATGACACTGATCGGCGCACTGACATCAAAACGCAGGTACTGCGGCACGTAGCCGATGACAGGATGCCCCGTATGCTTTCCCTTGGCATCCACATAACGCAGGCGCCCCGTATGGGGAACCTCTCCGAGAATCGCCCGCAGGAGCGTGCTCTTCCCCGCCCCGTTCGGGCCGATGATGGCAGTGAGCTGCCCGCAATGGATGTGCAGATTGACATGGGAAAAAATCTCCAGCTGTCCTGCCTTCACGCTGAAATCCTCGATCTTTGTGCAGCAGAGGCCGCTGCAATCCTCACAAGAAGCAGCACGATGATGCAATATCGCCTTGAACAATAGCCTTTCCTCCATAACGGGTATGTTGAAAAACGTAAACTGACCGCTGTAGCGTGCAGGTGGAGTTTTTCAACACGCCCCTAATCACGAAGCCGCAAAAACGCCCGATTGCCCAGAAAGAAACAAAGGACGGCGTAGATTACCAGAACCAAAACCGACCCCATCGCCCCATCGCCGCCGCTTCCGATGCAACGCAAAAGACCGCTCGTATGTGTGAGAGGCAGAAGCTCGATGAACCAGCGCAGGACATCCGGCAGCGCATTCGTGGAAAAAAAGGTGCCGCAGAGGAAGGACATGGGCAACAGGATATAGGTATTCACCTGTCCCATCTCCTCATAGGTATGGATGACCATTGCCGCCCAAAAACCGATTTCCGCGAAAATGATGCAGTTCAGGACGAGCACGAGAAGGAACAATGGCGTAACCGTAAACCGGGCACCGAAGAGGACTGCCAGCCCGACAATGATGGCCGAGGAAAGCAAGCCGCGAAGAACAGAAGCCAGAACCTTGCCGATGACGAAGGACTGTGGGCAGATAGGCGCAATGATATACTCCTCAAGGCTCTTGTGATAGACGCGCTCCGCATGGACGGGAATGATGCTGTTGAAGCTGATGTTCATGGAATTCAGGGCAAGGATGCCCGGCACAAGGAAATCAAGATAGGAGCCTCCCCCCACATCAATGCTTCGCCCCAATCCCCATCCAAAGGCGACGAGATAGAGCATGGGGGCTACCATGCGGCTCAACAGGAACTTCACCATGCGGCGCTTCAGCACCACCCAGTCCCGCCAGAAAACCGTCCATACATCGTACAGCATCAAAGGCCTTCCTTTCTGCCCGTAAGCTCGATGAATACGTCTTCCAGATTCGTGCGGCGCACCAGCACCTTCTCCTCGGACTCAAGCCCCGCCGCAAAGCCCGCCGCCTCATTCCTATGGGGGAAAAACCTGTATTCCCGCGTCCCTGCCGCATCCCATTCCACCGCATAGGAGCCCATCTGCCTGCAAAGCTCCAGGGGCTGCCCGACAGCAATCAGCCTGCCCTTGTTCATGATGGCCACGCGGTCGCAAAGAGCCTCCGCTTCCTCGATGTAATGGGTGGTCAGGAAAACCGTCACGCCATCCGCTGCCATCCGGCGAACCAGATCCCAGATGCGGCGCCGCACCTGCGGGTCCAGCGCCACGGTGGGCTCGTCGAGAAAGAGGATGCGCGGGCGATGGATGAGGGCCCGCACGATGAGCAGGCGGCGCCTCATGCCGCCGGAAAGCTGGCGCACCCTGTCATTCACCACCTCGGAAAGCTCCACATACCGAAGCAGCTCCTCGATGCGCGCCCTTCGCTCCGCCTTTCCCATATGATGCAGGCGGGCATGAAGCTCCATATTCTCCCCCACCGTGAGATCCTGGTCAAAATTCACATGCTGGGGAACCACGCCGATGAGCCCCCTGATGTCCCGCTCATGTTCCCGAAGCTCTTTCCCATCATAGAACACACGCCCCTCCGTGGGAGCCGTCTGCATGGTGAGCACGCGGATGGTGGTGGTCTTCCCTGCGCCATTCGGTCCGAGCAGCCCGAAGATCTCCCCCTCCCGGACAGAAAGACCCAACCCGTCCACGGCAGTCTTCCAGGCATTCTTGTTTTCCAGGTCCTTGTGGGGAAAACGCTTCACCAGGGAATCAATTTCTATCATAGGGGACTGCGTCATAGAGCAATGACTTCCAGGTCATCCGGAACAAAGACATTCCCGCTCTTGAAGTACACCTCCGCCTCGGCGCTGTAATTCGCCTTGCGGTGCTCCATGTCCTTGTCCTCCGTGTGATACAGGACAAGATTCCTCACCTTGAGCCTCTCGGCGATTTCCCCTGCCTCCTTCACCGTGCTGTGGTTCTTCTCATAAGGCTTGAACCTGTCCCTGTCCTTGTACTGGCAGAAGGCCTCAGAGAGCAGCCAGTCCACGCCCCTGGCGTACTTCTCCGCACGCTCATTGTAAGGCTCATCCCCAAGGCAGCAGAGGCGCAGCCCATCGGGAAATTCCAACGCATAGCCGAACTGCTTCGCCTTCGTGGAAAGGATGTCAAAAGCCGTGAGTTTCATGCCCAGGAGCTCCACCTGCTCCCCATCCTTGATCTCATGGATGAGGATGCCCTTCCCCAGCTGGTCCAAGTCCTTCTTCTTGAGAGTGAGGCCTGCCATGACCTCCAGCATCTCCTTCACCACATCATGGCAATAGATATGGAACAACCCCTCATATTTGCCCTGATTGATGAGGGAGGCAATCTTTCGCATCACCCATATAACACCCAGGACATGGTCTGTATGCCCGTGTGTCACAAACATATGATGCAGCCGCTTGTAGTCCACCCCTGCCAATTCCAGCTGCCGCAGGATGGTATTCCCGCCCCCGGCATCCGTAAGAAAGCATTCCCCGTCATCCATCTGGATGACAAAACAGGTATTGAAACAGTTCGTGACCATGGCCGATCCCGTCCCCAGCATCGTAAGCTCACGCATATACATCCCATCCTTTCAATGCAAATTGACAAACCGATTTTAGCACACTTTAGCGTGATTTTTCAAGTAATAGGATTCTCAGTTTACAATAAATCGACTGCTCTGCTGCTGGAATCAGTGTCTTGTTGATTCCCATGTTGCCAAAAATGAGGATTTCTACATTTCTGGCCTGATGATTTTCTAGGACTGGCGTATAAATTTATTGAAATAATATTGCGAAAACATATGGATTTTGATACAATACAATAAACAGTGTATTATGCATAAGGAAAAAGAAGTAAGATGTGTTCATCCGCAACAAGGAGCTGTGGAGCTATAAGGTAAATAGAAATATCTTTTCAATATAGTATGGGAGGAAATGATGAATATATTATTATGTGATACGCAATATACATTCTTCTTGTATTACCTGTTAATACCCTTTGAAGAATTCCAAAAGACTTTTTTTATCTTTGATGTCTGTTTTAATCCGCTTATTGTGCGCGCACTGGAGAATAGAGGTATGGCTTGCCATCAAAAGACCTTCTTTCATTTGCCCTTGGAGAAGAGACCGATGGCAAGATTGGAAAACAAAAAATATTTGACAAAGCTGCTCAAAGAGATTTCTGATTATTTCAATGGCGATGTCTGCATTTACGGCCAAGATCATATTGATATTGCAGAAATTCTATGGGATGAAAAAATTCAGAATATCCCATTTATTTTGCTGGAAGATGGGTTAGGAAATTACCGTACCAGAAAGAGTCTTATGAAGAGCGGCCACGGCATCTTTCTCCGTCCAAGTGAAACTTTCATGGGACACAATGATCGAGTACAGAACATCTATCTAACCGGAATTTGGAAAATCCCTAACGATTTAAAGAAAAAAGTAAAGATTTTGGATATAAAAGATCAATGGGAGAGAAAAACAGATGGAGAAAAACAGATGTTTCTTGACTTGTACCAGCTTAAGCATAACATTTTAGACATCCTTTCCCAAAAAACGGTTTGCATCCTAAGTGGGGCATTTTCAAGCTTTGGTATCATATCTGCAGAAGAAGAAATTTGCGCCTACAAAAAGATTATTTCCCAATTCAATCCATCAGATGTCTATATTAAAGTACATCCGACTTCATACAATATTGATTTTAAGAAAGAATTTCCCGAGGTTCTTGTTTTCTCTAGTCCCGCCCCGTTTGAAGTCCTCTATATCCTAATTGGAAATCATATGAAAACAATTGTTTCTATTGCTTCTACAGCATCCATGATTGTCGATGAGGAAGTAGAGCAACAATTTTATGATTGTGAAGGGAATCGTATCGAACTCAAGTATCCTAGTAACGATTTGGTATAGATTTCAATATGGCTAAGGAAATGTCCTTAAAATTATCAATTTGAGATAGTGTATTGGAAAACAGGAAAGAACCCATGCATTTTATTGGATATTAGAAAAATAAAACGTGGAACTCAAAATGGTAAAATTTTTATTTGATTTGGACGGAACCATTACAAAACAAGAAACGCTGCCTATCATTGCCAGTCATTTCCGCATAAAAGATCGAATCGATCAGTTAACAAAGGAAACTGTGGCAGGCAATGTCCCATTTATAGAATCCTTCATACGCCGTGTACATATCTTGAGCGATTTCCCAGTGGATGAAGTGGCCGAACTCCTAAGTCAGGTAGAATTTTATCCAAAGATAGTAGAATTCATTCAGTTGCATGACATTGCCTGTCATGTCGTTACCGGAAATTTGTCCTGTTGGATATCCTTGATGATGCAAAGGATCGGATGCACATATTTCGCATCTGAGGCTCTTGTAAAAGACAACCATATTGAGAAATTAGTATCTATCCTGCGCAAGGAAGACATTGTAAAAAAATTTCAAGAAGAGGGCCATCGGGTAGTCTTTATTGGCGATGGCAACAATGATGTGGAGGCCATGCGTCATGCCGATGTATCTATCGCTTCTTCTTTGACGCATGAACCAACGGCCAGTGTTCTTTCTGTAACAGATTATTGGGTTTTGAATGAGGTATCACTATGCAGGCAACTAAATCAATTATTATAAGCTGCGCAGGTATTGGATCCCGTTTGGGATTGGGGACGACAAAAGCTTTAATTGACATCCATGGAAAACCGCTCATTCGCTGGCAGTTAGAAATGCTGGAGAATATTGAAGATGTGAGAATCGTTGTCGGATTCGAAGCAAGAAAAGTCATCCAAGAAGTAAAAAAGTATCGGCCAGATGCTATATTTGTCTTTAATCATGAATATTTTACAACGAAGACAGGATATAGCTATTATCTTGGTGCCAGAGATGGAAACGATTTTGCAATCGAATACGATGGAGATCTTCTGGTACATCCCGATGATATGAAAATGCTATTGCAATCAAATGGAGAATGGCTTGCCTATGCAGATAAAACATCCGAAGATGCCGTATATGTCCGAACAGACAAGAAAGGCAATGTAGTCGCGTTTTCTTTGCGGGATGGCGAGTTTGAATGGACTGGGCCATGCTGCATGCACAAATCCCGTGTCAAGCCTTTATCGGATAATGTATACAATCAATTGGAGGCATACCTGCCGATGCGAGGAATAAAAATCCGGGCTTATGATATTGATACATATGCGGATTATGAACGAGTCCTGGATATCGTTAAACAATGGTGAATCCCGCTGACAAAATAAGCGAACAAAAAGCCCTGTTGCGACATTCCGCGACAGGGCTTTCGTTATAACGCTCCTAAACGATCCAGTGCCTCACGGGCAGCGTGCTGCTCCGCTTCCTTCTTGCTTCTTCCATGCCCATGGCCAAAAATCTCGCCATTGACCTTCACGGAAAAGACGAACTCCTTGTCATGATCCGGGCCTGTGGCACTCACCATTTCATAGCTCACCTGGCTGCCCGGCTTCTTTTGCACAAGCTCCTGCAGCACCGTCTTGCAATCCTGCAGAGCGCCGCCCTGCCTCACCATGCGGAACTCCCCGTCGAGCTGGCGCAGCACGTAATCACGGGCGGTCTCCCAGCCTTGGTCAAGATAGACCGCGCCAATGACCGCCTCAAAGGCATCCTCCAGATTGGAAGCACGGGTGCGCCCTCCGCCTTGCGCCTCTCCATGCCCCAAGAGCAGACATTCACCCAAACCCAGGGCCTTTGCCAGTTTCGACAAGGTAGCCGAGCAGACAATGCCGGCCCTTGTCTTTGTGAGTTCCCCTTCCGGAAGATGCGGGAAGCACTGATAGAGATAGGTACTGGAAGCGAGCTCCAGTACAGCATCCCCGAGAAATTCCATGCGTTCATTGTGCGCCACGCATCCCTTCGCCTCATTGGCATAGGAGGTATGTGTCAACGCCGTATCCAAAAGACGAATATCGCGGAACGTCACCTGCATGCGCCCGGAAAGCCCCAGCAACTGCTGCCGCCGTTCTGCGGACATCCTTTTTTCCATAGATTTCACTTCACGTATTTCTTCAGGAGCAAACAGGCATTATGCCCGCCAAAGCCAAAGGAATTCGACATGGCCGCCCGGACAGTCTTTGCCTTCGCCTGGTTCGGCACATAATCCAGATCCATGCCCTCATCCTGGGTCTCATAGTTGATGGTAGGAGGAAGCATGTCATGCTCCACGGACATGGCGGTCGCAATGCACTCGATACCACCGGCGGCACCCAGAAGATGCCCCGTCATGGACTTGATGGAGGATACGGACACATCCTTCGCTGCATCTCCCCAGACGGCCTTGATGGCTTCCGTCTCTCCCTCGTCATTCATATGGGTGGAGGTGCCATGCGCATTGACATAGTCCACATCTGCCGCCTTCATTCCGGCATCATCCAGCGCAAGCTGCATGCATTTCGCCTGATATTCCCCATGAGGCGCGGGGCTCGTCATATGATAGGCATCGGAATTCACGCCATAGCCTACAAGCTCCGCATAGATATGGGCGCCACGGGCCTCTGCATGCTCCAGGGATTCAAGAACCACAAGCCCTGCGCCCTCGCCCATGATGAACCCGCTCCGGTTCTTGTCAAAGGGACGAGAAGCGTGTTCCGGATCGTCATTGTGATCCGTGCAGAGTGCTTTCATCGCCGAAAAACCTGCCACGGGAGCCTGGGAAATCGCTGCCTCCGTGCCACCCGCAATCATGACATCCGCATCGCCGCGCTGGATGACACGAAAAGCATCCCCGATGCAGTTCGTCCCCGTGGCGCAGGCAGTTGCCATACAGCTGGAGGGGCCATGCAGATGATAGACAATGGACACCTGCCCCGCAGGCATGTTCGGAATCATCATGGGCACAAAAAACGGGCTGACGCGGGAAGGTCCTTTCGCAAAGAACTTCTCATACTGGCTGTGCATGGTCTCCATGCCGCCGATCCCCGTGCCGACAAAGGTCCCAATCCTGTCGAGGTTCTCCTTGTCGAGATCCAGTCCGGCATCCTCTATGGCAAGCTTGGCAGCAGCAACCGCAAACTGCGTGCAGCGATCCATGCGCTTGGATTCCTTCTTGTCGATATAGGCCGTGGGATCAAAGTCCTTGACCTCACCGGCAATCTGTGCGTCGAATCCCTCCGCATCGAAACGGGTAATCCGTGCAATGCCATTGCGTCCCTCAAGAAGCCCCTTCCAGAAATCCTCCTTGCCGATGCCGATTGGCGTAATCGCGCCCAAACCTGTAATCACTACCCGAGTTCCCAAAACTCCATCTCCTCTCGACACACTGCCGCCGCAGCCTCTGCTTTCAGCTTGGAAAAGATTTCCTTCACCGACAGGATCTTGTCGATGCGCGGCATGTATTCCCCCGTAAACACCAGACCGGTTTCCACATCACCCTGCTGTGCCCGTATGAGGGAACGGATAATGCAGAAATTGTGTTTGCACGCCTTGAGACAATTGTCGCATTTCTTCGGCGGTACCGGCCCCTCCAGAACTTTCTGGGAAAAGGGTGTCCGCACGGCACGGCCCGGAAGTCCGACGGGGCTATGAATGACCACAATATCCTCCGGCTTTGACTTCAGGTAATACTCCTTGAGTGCCGGAGCCGCATTCGATTCCACACTGGAGGCAAACCGCGATCCCATCTGGACGCCATTTGCTCCCATCTTTATAAAATCAACGATGTCCTGGCCCGTGAGGACGCCGCCCGCTGCAATGATCGGAAGCTTCACGGCAGCGCGCACCTCCGGAATGATCTCCCGTATGGAAGTATCCGTGCCGAGATGTCCCCCGGCTTCCTTTCCCTCAACGACGACCGCCGAGGCGCCAAGACGTTCGGATATTTTCGCTAGTTTGGCTGTAGATACGATGGGCACGATAGGGGTTCCGGAATCCTTGCCGAGGCCGAACATATCGCGGGAGAAACCCGCACCGGCCACCACAAGGTCGATTCCCTCACTGATCGCCGTCTTGACGACCTCAGCAAAATCCCTTGCTGCCACCATGATGTTGATCCCGATGATACCAGAGGTAAGCGAACGGGCAAGGCGTATCTCATAGCGAAGTTCATCGTGGGACATGCCAGATGCAGCAATGAGCCCGATGCCGCCCTCATTTGCCACCGCAGCTGCAAGTCTGGCAGTCGAGAGACGAATCGCCATTCCCCCCTGAACGATTGGTATTCTTGCGATTTTTTCCCCAATTTTCAGTTCTGGAAGTCTCAAAGTAACTCCTCCCATCCATCCTGCCTATTCAGGAAATCTCATCCAATATCCCTTTTTTTAGAAAATCCCGCGAAGCAATCTTCACGGGATTCTCTTAAAGGCAAGACGCTCAACTTATTTGTTCTGGTCTATATAGTTCACAACATCCTGAACGGTCTTGATCTTCTCCGCAGCCTCATCAGGAATCTCAATATTGAATTCCTCCTCGAAAGCCATGATCAGCTCAACGATGTCCAGGGAATCAGCTCCCAAGTCATCAATGAACGTGGACTCGATCTGTACCTCGTCAGCCTCAACACCTAACTGCTCCACCACGATATCCCGGACTTTGTCAAAAGTTGCCATGCCATCTCACCTCCCTCCAATGATCTCCGAAGATTTACGGGATTTACATTCACACCTATATATAGTTATATCACATAACCATGCCGCCGTCTACATGGAGAACCTGGCCTGTGATATAAGCCGCATTGTCCGAAGCGAGGAAAAGCACCGCATTCGCCACATCCTCCGGCTTTCCCGCACGCTTCAAGGGGATGTCCTCTGCCATGGCTTCCTTCACCTTGTCCGAAAGAACCGCCGTCATATCCGTCTCAATAAAACCCGGCGCGACACTGTTCACTGTGATGCCGCGTCCTGCCAGTTCCCTTGCCACGGACTTCGTAAATCCGATGACCCCTGCCTTGGCTGCGCTGTAGTTCGCCTGTCCCGCATTTCCGGTAACTCCCACGACAGACGCCATGTTCACGATACGCCCGCTCCGCTGCTTCATCATGAGCTTCGTCACAGCCTTCGTACAGTGGAACACTCCCTTGAGGTTCGTGTTGATCACTGCATTGAAATCCTCTTCCTTCATTCGGGCAAAAAGGGCATCCCGCGTAATGCCTGCATTGTTCACAAGGATATCGACCGTTCCGAAAGCCTCCACCACAGAGGCAACCATGGCCTCGGCAGCTGCACTGTCCGACACATCTGCCTGGACAAGAAGAGCCTTGCC
>JAFSWY010000233.1 GCA_017444295.1 Selenomonadaceae bacterium
AAGCTCCTTACGGAAGTTTCGTGCCGTTTTTTATCAACCACCAGGACAGGGTGCGCATCATGGGCAGCACCGCATCCACTTCCGCCCTGGCATGGGCTGCATCTGCGGACTTCACGCCGGGAAGGAACTCGGTGCGCTTTCCGGCCAGGTCCCCCATGACGCCCTCCGCCAGCCAGAAATCCCGATTGAACCCTGCCCTTGTCCCCTCGGTCATAGGCGCGGCGATGGAATGGTACTCATAGCCTTCGGGGGCAATGAGCTCGATGAGGGTCGGCACGATGTTCGTATGCCCTCCGGCAACATTTTGGGGCAGGATGTCCTTGGACACCCCGGGCCCGTGGAGCAGGAAGGGGACGCTCTGCCACTCGAACAGCGTGGGGGATGCCCCCGGGTTCATGCGCACGGCATGGTCCCCCGTGATGACGAAAAGGCTGTCCGGATACTTTTCCATGGTGTCCCGCACAAAATCCGTCACCACCTTGTCCATGTACCAGTAATGCCCCAGTTCCAGGGCAAGCTCGTCGGGGTTCTCCACATGCTCCAGCTTTGCCGCCTCCCTCCGCGCCCTTTCCAGGTCAAACCCCTCCGCCGCCAGGTCGAGATTGTAGGGGGGATGGTTGCTGACGGTCATGATGAGGTGGACCGTGGGGGGCTCTTCCGGCAGATGCCGCGAAAGGGCATCGAAAAGATGGCCGTCCGTGGTCCCCCAGGGATTTTGCTTCGGCGCACGATAGTCCGGATAGCCATAGAAATGGTCGAAGCCCTGGGCCAGGGCCAGACGGTTGATATTATCCCATGCGGGAATACCGCCGTACCAGAAATCCACTGCGTAGCCCAGCCCCTTGAACTGGGATGCCATGGCGGTGGGATAGACCTCCTCAAAACTGCGGGGCTGGTAATTCACATAGGCGTTGACCTCGGAAAGCCCCGTCACAAGCCCCGTGATGGCAACGGAGGTGAAATCCCCGTTGGGCATGAAGGATGCCGTATAGAAGGAGTTTTCCTCCCCCATCAGTCCCTTGATGCCATCCGCTGCATGCAACGCCCCATACTTTTCCAGAATGGGCCACTGGGCCCAAGTCTCCCCGAGGACGATGAAGATGTGGCGCGGCTTCGGCAGACGCGCCCCCTTGGCCTGTCGGGCAAGATAGGGCGTGAGGTCATGGCCGGAAAGTTCCCCGTGTCCCGCCACCCGACGGGCAAATTCCGTCACCCGCGCCTCGTCCACGCCCTCGATTCCGCCCTGGGCCATGCGCTCTCCCGATTTCCACGCCCGATAGAGCGCCTGCCCATCGTCCAGGATGCACTCGTCGAGGAAGAGATCCCCGGTCACGCCGGCATTTTCCCAGTTGATGCCATGGGCATAGTCAAAACCCCCGCCATAGCGGACAAACACGGCAAAGAGAATGGTCAGCGCCGCCAGGGAGAGGGCAGAGAGCACCCGAAGATGCCGCTCCCCGGAAAGGGCGGAGGGAAGTCCCACGACGGGCAGCCGCAGCAAGCGGCGCAAAAGGTATCCCGCCGCCGCCACAAGGAGAAGCACCACCAGGAACCTCCAGACGAGGCCGTATTCCCAGACCATGGTGGAGAGCAGCGCCGAAAGGTCGTCATGGAAGCCCTGCATGATCTGCAGATGATATGTCATGCCGAATTCCCGGTAATAGGGAAACCGCCCCAGAAACAGGACGGAGAACAGGAAGGATGCCGCAACGCCGACGGCAAGCCTGCATCTTTCCGTGGCCAGCCTTGGGGAAAAGAGGTTCGGCAACGTGGAAAAGACAAAGGAAAGAAGCGCAACGGCCCCCGCCGTCTTGAGGCTCAACCGAAGACCTGCCCAGAGGGCAAGAGCCACGGCCTCCCCCCCTGCTCCCTCCCCCATGTAGGCAGACATCTGCCACATGAAGACCGCACGGTACAGGCAAAGCAAAGCCAGCACAAAAAAGAAGAGCTTCAGGTCCTGCTGTATATTCCGAAAATATTTTTCCAACCTCATAACAATGACCCGATTTTTTCCTCTACCCGCTGGACACTGATATTTTCCAGACAGTCCAGACCCTTGGGGCAGGCGCGTTTCCAGCAGTACTTGCAGGGGCGGTCCACCTCCAGGGCATTCCCGGCTTGCCCGTACGGGCCGTTGCGATTGGCATCCGTCGGGCCCATAACCATGACCGCCCTCGCGCCAAGCCCCGCTGCCAAATGGACGGGGCCGGTATCTCCGCCGATGACAATGTGGGACTGCTTTAAAAGGAAAGCCAGTTGTGTGAGTGTCGTGCGCCCCACGAGATCCACGGGAGGAATCTCCGCCAGGGATGCGATTTCTGCCGCAATCCCTTCATCCACGGCCCCCCCGCCGATCATCACGGGAACGATCCCCCTGCCATAGAGCCAATCGCTGAGTTTTGCATAGTACCCGGCCGGCCAGCGCTTGTTGGGCCAGTTTGCCCCCACCGCAAGCACCGCATAGGGATTCTCCATGCGCGCCCCCGCTTGGGTCATGACGCGGCAGGCAATATCCGCATCCCTCTCCGGTATCTCCAGGGGAAAGACCGCCTTGTCCACGCGGCAGCCCAGTGCCCGCGCCACATCGAGATACCGCTCCACGATATGCCCATGGGCGTTGGCCCCAATGACCGGGCGGCTGACACGATCGCTAAGCTCCCGCATGTTGCAGGTGCCGAGCCGCAAGGATGCCCCGGCCAGGCGGATGACGGCCGCCGACTTGAAGAGGCCCTGCAAGTCAAGGGAGGCATCATACCGACGCTTTCGCAATTGGCGTCGAAAGGGAGCGAAATTTTTGAGAAACCCCCGCATGGTCCGAAACTCTTTTTTCTGGAAGACCAGAAGTTCATCGATGCAGGGATTTGCCGCCAAGAGCCCATAGGCGGGCGGCTCCACCACCCATGTGAGATGGGCGTCGGGGAAGTTCTCCTTTATGGCGTGGGACACCGGGAGGGCGTGGATGACGTCGCCGATGGCGCTGAGCTTCACTACAAGGATATTCTTCATTTCCCGTCCCTCTCCTGCCGGATCCTCTCTATGACCTTCGTGGTGGAACGCCCTTCCACCATGTCAACGAATTCCACCCTGCCGCCATAGCTCTGGACAATCTTTGCCTCCGGCAGGGTTTCCAGTGTGTAGTCCCCGCCCTTCACATAGACAGTGGGACGCACCTCTGCAATGAGAGCCTCCGCCGTCTCCTCGCCAAAGAGCACCACATAGTCCACGGATCTCAGGGCACCCACCACCTCGGCCCGATCCTCCTCCCTGTTGATGGGACGGGAAGGACCCTTGAGCCGCCGCACGGAGGCATCCGTATTGAGCCCCAGCACCAGGCAGTCCCCAAAGGAGCGTGCCCTGGCCAGATAGCGCACATGTCCTGCATGCAAAAGGTCAAAGCAGCCATTGGTAAAGACAATGCGCCGCCCACCTCTGCGCAGGACATCGCAAAACCCTTCAATATCCTTTCGGTCGATCAGCATGTTCTTCTCCTCGCCAAACAAACTTCATCACAGCAATACTCTCCGCAGTTCCCCATGGCTCACAGTCGCCGTCCCCAGTTTGCGGACAGCGATGCCGGATGCAAAATTGGAAAGTTCTGCGGCAGCAGCAGGCGCTGCCCCCGCCGCCAGCGCAAGGATCATGGTGGAAACACAGGTATCCCCGGCACCGGAAACATCGTAGACCTCGCTCTTGTCGGAAACCGGGATATCATGGATTGCCCCGTTCCTCTCGAAAAGCATCATCCCTCGCTCGCCTCTCGTCACAAGGACTCCGTCGGCCTCCAATCGGGAGAGGAGCTCCCTTCCGGCCTCCCGCAGATCTTCTTCCGTCGTCAGTTCCCTTTCCACGGCAGCCGCCAGTTCCGCATCATTCTGCTTTACATAGCCCACGCCCTTGAAGCGGCCAATGTCATAACGCGAATCCACGATGCCCGGGATCCCCTGCATCCTGCTGTATTCTATCAGGCGTTTCTTTATTTTCTCCGTAATCGTCCCTGCACCATAATCACTCATGACAATGCCACGCACCTTGGGCAGGATTTTCTCGATGTACGCCAGCAGATCTCCCTCAAGCTTCTCCGAAACCGGCTCCTTGCTCTCATGGTCAATGCGCACAATCTGCTGGCTCACGGTGGCACGGCCTCCTGCAATGATGCGCGTCTTGGAAATGGTGGGACGGGACACATCGCCAAGAAGCCCCTCCGTGTCTGCACCGTTGGAACCCAGAATCCTCCGCAAGCCATCCGCACTGTGGTCCAGCCCCACAATGCCCACGGCAAAAGCCTTTCCCCCCAAGGTCGCCACATTGTTTACCACATTGGCAGCACCACCGGCAACGATTTTCTCCCCTGCCTGTTCCAGAACCAGGACAGGCGCTTCACGGGAAATACGGGAAATACGTCCATCCAGATAGATATCTGCCACCATATCACCGATGACCAGGATACTCTGTCCCTGCATCCTGTCTATAAGACCTGCCAGATTCTTTGCCATATTCCTCTCCCCATGAATCCGGAATTACCACGGAAGGAATTCCCAGTGAACCTTCCACTCATCCCTCTTCGCCCGATAGCGCAGGACGAGCTGAGTGCAATGGAAATCGTGGAACCAATAATAATCTATATCCTTGAGGCGATTGCCCCCCAAATCGTACTGTATGCCATAAACAATACGGTCCCTGTCACTGAAGCGATAACTGAACCCTGCCTTGAGGGCCCTCGCCACATCGTTGACATCGTAGGCAAATAACGAATTGGTTTTGTTCGATGTGGAGTATTCATAGGCAGAATAGGCAGCCCACCGATCATTAAACTCTTTCAGGACAGCTGCCGTACAGTCGAAACCCTTCACCCGGGAATCATCATAGGACTCTTTGGTGATACTATAGCCCCCACTCAAAAACAGGTACCAATTCCCCGAAAGCACAATGGGATCACGGCTCAGGCTCAAGCGGCCATAGGTATGCGTACTCTCGATATCCGATGCATTTGCCTGCTTCCGCTTCCATCTGCCGATTTCAAAATCCAGCCCGTAATGAAAGGGCGTATTCCCAATGCGGCTTCCGTACTTATAGATGAAGGACGGCTTTTTCTTGACCCAGGCATCAGCCTCCCCATCCTCGTAATATCCATAAACCAGGCGATAGGAAGCTCCCGCATTTCCCCAGCGCAGTTCCCCGTTGCTCCGCGCTCCCAGTTTCGTCCCATAGTAGAGATGAAGGGAAGCATCCACATTCCTGGCAAGATTTCTTGTATAGTTGTAGGAAATCCACGCACCGTCACTTTTGCTGTAACCCACTCTCGGAAACTGTGGGCCCTGTGCCCCCGGGCTGATATCCTGGACATATTTGTGCTTCGTATAGAGAACGGTATTCTTGACCCAAAATTTCGCCTCTTCCAGGATCATCCTGTCATTGGGCCAGATGGTGATCTTGTCTGCGCTCAGGTGGTAATCCGGCACCTTTGCGCCGCACTTCGTGGACGATCCATCATAGATGACAACATGGTCCGGATAGAACTCAAAGCGCTTGCCCTTGACATATTGATGGTCTACCTTTCCGGCAGCCTCTTCCATCGTTCCGGTTTTCTCCCCATAATTATAGAACGTATTATAGCCATCCATGGTAATCCGCATCTCGCCCGGTGTCATCTGAAGGACATGGGCCTTTCCCGGAATCTCTACTTCCTGCCTGATGGTATTCCCCTTGACAACCCCATCCTCCTCGGAGTCGAACTGGTGGGCATCCATCTGCACGATATGCACCTTGCCCCTGGCAATGAATTCCCCCGTATTTTGGTCGTAGGAGAGATCGTCCCCTTCAAATACCGTAGGGGACGGCTTCGTCGGGTCCAAGGGCTTCCGAAGATGCGCCCTTATGTTTTCCGCATCCTCCAGCAATTTCTTCTGCTCATCCGTCAGAGCCTGGTCTCGCAACAGACGGCGGCGGTTCTCCAGAAAATCCAGACGGTCCGCGCCTGTGTCCGTACTCGATCTATATTCCGATGCTGCCCCATACCCCGGCGACAAAAGCAAGGCTATGGACAAGCCGACAAAAAGCTTCCTTATTTTTCCCATCAAAAAATATCCTATCCTTTCGATCGCCAAAAACAATCTACGCATATTATAACGCATTGTTCAAATTTTGCCAAAGGCAAAATACACTAATTAACGTTTCGACGGGAAACATCCCGTCATAACGCATTGCGACGCGAAGCTAGCCCCCGAAGGGGGTTCAAATTTTGCCAAAGGCAAAATAGAAAAATGCGGCACCCCGAAGGATGCCGCCATTCATCCGCATCACTCTGCTGCCAAGGCCGTCTGGACACCATAAAGCGTCTCGTCATTCCTGGTCTGGATAAACACCTCTGTCCCCTCGGGATGCTCAATGTTCTTTCCCTTGACAAAAGCCCCTGCTATGACCCCAAGCGGCCCAAGAATCACGATTCCCGCAACGCTCGCGCCGGCTGCCATGGCGAGATTCGTCATCTCTTCCTTCGCCGCATCGCCCACAAAGGTATCAACATAGGTCCCGTCAATGGTTTTCGTCTTCTCAAAGTCAATCACGAGCTCGGCATTGCGCCCGAAATTGCGTGCCGGCCGTACCTTCGTCACCGTGCCTTCGCCCTCTGCGCCTTTGACAAAGAGCAAAACCCCGTCCACCATAACATCCTCTGCCACATGATAGTGGACCTTGTCCCCCACCTTGAGATTCTTGGTGCTGACAGATTCCGAAAGCGCAATTTTCACAAGGGTGTCTGCCGGCATCTCTACCTTGACCATGGGAAGGGTGTTTTTTCCAAAGGACTCCCTGCCCAGCCGGTCAATGCGCTCGGAAAAAGTGCCTTTCTCCGTCTTTCCATTGATCTGCATCTCCAAAGCAGCGATGCGCTTCTGCACGGGATCCGTGCTCACTTCCTGATGGATGTTCCACTGGATGGCATTGAGCAATGCCTGCTTGCAGGGTTCATTCCCATTGACATAGATTTCATCATAAAGGGCATCCACACGCGCCATCATGCTTCCTTCGTTATGTTTGCCGTTATAGTCCTTTTCCAGGCGATTGATGCGCTCCATGAGCGCCCCCGTTTGCTCCATGCCGTAAGTGTCCTTCTCAATCGCATCCAGCTTCGACTGCACCGTGTCCGGCGGTGCCGCCGCTGCCATTCCCATACTGGACACGAGGAACACTGCGCACAGAAGCACACTCATTATCTTACGTATCATTTTGTCGACCTCCCGATTCACAACTTTCGCAACAATTTTCTTACCAATTCCACA
Organism: Selenomonadaceae bacterium; assembly: GCA_017444295.1. Taxonomy (GTDB): domain Bacteria; phylum Bacillota; class Negativicutes; order Selenomonadales; family Selenomonadaceae; genus UBA3796. The sequence goes on from JAFSWY010000233.1 coordinate 7,278, forward strand.
ACTACGACCCGGATGATGGATTTCATGATGCTCATGACATTTTCCTCCTCATACTATACTCGCGAACAGTAAAATTTACATCTCGTTACAACTTGCTCGCGGTATATGCAGAGAGCGTAAGAGCTTTCCCTTCGGGAAATTCTAACGCTCTCTAGTATAATATCCGATTGAAATCGGATATACGCGTGTTGCACACGCTACAGCCGCGCGAAAGCGCGTCTGATGTCTCATGCAGAATCCGTAGAAAAAGCTGTCATTTTTTTAACGGAGCATCAATCCATGACGGAAGAACGGACATCCTCATAGTGGGAAACTTTTGTTTCTGCCATATGGCTGTCTACAGGCTCGGCATGGATGAGAATGTCCATCATGCCAAAGCCCCCATCCCGGATCTTCTGCTCCAGTTCATCACAGACCGCATGAACCCTGGACAGGTGCATCGCGCCGTCAAAGAGCACGTGGACATCCAGAAGCTTGTAGGAGCCTGACTTCCTGGTGCGCAGACAGTGATAGCCCTGGACCTCAGGAATCTTTTCGATGATGGCGCCGATACGCGCCTCCTCGGCCTCCGGCAGGCTGGCATCCGTAAGCTGCAATGCGGAATCCCGAACCATGTTCCACCCTGCGCGGAAGATGATGCCCGCCACAAAAATGGCAATCGCCGGGTCCAGCCACGCCCAACCGGTCACCTTCATGAGAAGGAGTCCCAAGAGGACGCCAACCGATGTCCAGATATCCGCCTGCAGGTGAAGCCCATCCGCCTCCAATGCCTGGGAGCCTGTCCTATGCGCCACATGGATGAGGCGCCGTGAGACAATGAAATTGATGAGGATGGAAAAGAGCATGATGATGATGCCGTACTCCAGAAAATCGGGAACATGCGCCTCCTGAAACTTTTCCATTGCCTCAATGACAATGCCGACAGCAGCCCCCACAATGAGCAAAGCCTCCACCGCTGCAGAGAGATTCTCGAATTTCCCATGCCCATAGTCGTGTTCCTCATCCGGAGGTTCCACAGATTTTCGCACCGCCCAAAGGGCAATGAGGGCTGCCATGAGGTCAATGCCGGAATGAAGCGCCTCTGACACAAGGCTCACAGCCCCCACATAAAGTCCCACGGCCAGTTTCAGAAGAACCAGTGTTGTATTGGAAAATACAGACAGCCACGCTGTCCGCTTTTTCAGCTCATCCAGGTTTTCCACGCACATCCCCCCGAATCAGAAGAACAGACCTTTTATTCCTCAATCCATCCTCTTGATTTTCCCGTTTTTCCAGTCATAGATGTATTGGACAATGGAATTCATGGGCGACCTATCCCCATAGGCACGCGGTTTCTCCGCGCCGCTGGTGGATTCCAGGACTTTTTTGGTATCATACTCGAGCACCTGTGACTCAAGGATGCGATAGGTCTTCTTCTCTGTATCAAACTGCATCGTATAGAGGAACATCCGGTTCATGGCTGCCTTCTTGACAGCAATGCGGGCATTCGCCACAGAATTCCCCTCAAACCCGAGAGATGCCACATCCACGTAATATCCCGTCGAGCCATTGGCATCCACAAAGTGCATGGTATCCTCCGCCATGCAAACAGAACTCATCATCAGCATAAGCGACATAAGGAGTGCCGCTGCCATTTTCTTCATCTTCCCAAAAACCTCCTCAAAAACTCTCTTCATCATATTATTATACTAGAGAGCGTTAGAATTTCCCGAAGGGAAAGCTCTTACGCTCTCTGCATATACCGCGAGTGAGTTGTACCGAGATGTAAATTTTACTGTTCGCGAGTATAGATTATAACGCATTACTAGATTATAACGCAATTGTTCAAGTTTTGCCATAGGCAAAACATCTCAGCAGATGCGGGGCACGAGATTCCCCAAAGGCATGTCCACAACGCGGATTCCTCCAATGGAGGTCCGCAAGCCTACCTGTCCCACAGCCTTGGCAACTACCTCTCCTATGGTTCTTGCTTCCCTCCCATAGGGATTTGCCCGCATGGCTTCCAGAACTGCATGCTCCCGATCCGCCGGAACAAAGGCAACCACTTTGCCCTCATTGGCAAGACAGAGAGGATCGAAGCCAAGGATGTCGCATATCCCCTGTACTTCGGGGCGGATGGGAAGCGCCTCCTCATCAATGAGGATTCCTGTTCCCGATGCTCCGGCAATCTCATTGAGCACCGCCGCAAGCCCCCCACGGGTGGGATCCCGCAAGACAGCAATGTCCGGGGCTGCCTCCAGCATCGCCCGGACGAGCTTGTTCAACGGGGCACAGTCCGTCCTGACCGTATCCGGCAGTTCCAATCCATGACGCCCTGCCAGAATGGCTGCCGCATGGTCGCCAAGATATCCCGAGAGGATCACCTTCATGCCCGGACGGACATTCCCGGGAGAAATCCTCACACCGGGCAGAAGGTCACCGATTCCCGCCGTATTGATGAAGATGCCGTCAGCCTTCCCCTTCTCTACCACCTTGGTATCCCCCGTGACGATGGAAACACCGGCTTCCTCCGCCATCTGGCGCATGGTATGGACAATGGCCTTGAGATCGGCGATGGGAAAGCCTTCCTCGATGATTACCCCGGCAGAGATATAACGGGGCACCGCCCCGGTCATGGCAAGATCGTTGACGGTGCCGCAAACCGCCAGTTTCCCGATGTTGCCGCCCGCAAAGAAAAGGGGCTTCACCACATAGGAATCCGTAGTGAACGCCACCTGCCCTTCCATATGGACCACAGCTCCGTCATGGAGCTCATTGAGGGCGGGATTTCCGAATTCCGGCAGAATGACCTCCTCCATGAGTTCCCGGCTGATTTTTCCGCCCGCACCATGGGCAAGCGTAATCCTGTCCTTCATCATACCAACTCCTGTCCACCGAATCGAAATACTCCCTGCCCGTATTTGTACCATGCCGCACAGACACCTTCCACGGACACCATGCAGGGGCCTGCCGCATGGGTCGGCACGCATGCCTTTCCGAAGAGCGGGCATTCCCTGGGCGTCACGATGCCGCGCAGCACCTCACCGCATCGACAGGCCGTTTTCCTGGGTTTGTGCTCCAGATCCAGAGGAACCACCCTCCCGATATCAAAGCGGGCATATTCCTCCTTCATGCGAAGTCCCGAGGCAGGAATCTTCCCAATGCCTCTCCATTCCACATCCACCGTCTCATAGACCTTCTCCATCACTTCCCGGGAATGGGGATTCCCCTCGGGGCGCACAACACTGCCATAGGCATTCTCGATGCGGGCCTTCCCCGACGCAGCCTGACGGCACAGCCGAAGAAGCGCATACAGTATCTGCAGCGGCTCGAAGCCCGCCACAACACCGGGCATATGGTATTCCTCCGCCACGAAGCGAAAGACCTCCGTGCCTGTCACCACGGCCACATGGCCCGGAAGAAGGAACCCGTCCACATGAACCTTTGGATCGCTCATGAGCATCCGCAAGGCAGGGGGAACCAGTTTTTGGGCGGAGAGCATATAGAGATTCCCGATTCCCTGCCGCTCTGTTTCCAATACCGTTGCCGCTGCCGTGGGAGCTGTCGTCTCAAATCCCACCGCCAGAAATACGACCTTCCTGGCGGGGTTCTCCCGTGCCACCTGAATGCTGTCCAAAGGAGAATAGACGATGCGGATATCCGCCCCTGCCGCCTTTGCCTCCCCCAAACTGGATGCCGATCCGGGAACTTTCAGCATATCGCCAAAGGTGGTGATGATGACATCCTCCCTTTCGGCATAGGCAATGGCCCTGTCCATATAGTCATCGGTTGTGACGCACACAGGACAGCCGGGCCCGGATACCAGTTCCACCTGCTCCGGGAGCATCTGCCGAAGCCCCGCACGGAAAATGGATACCGTATGGGTGCCGCAAACCTCCATGAAGCGCCAGGGCCGTTCCAAGCCGGCAGAGAGCCGTTTGATCTCATTCAACAGGTTCTGCGCTGTCTCCTTTTCCTCCGCTTTTGTCACACCACTGCCCCCTGTCACCACAGTCTTTTCTTTGCATTCTCCGGCAGGACATGGGGATATCCCTCCCCAATCCTGCGCAGAAGCCTGTGCCAGTATCTCTTCCCAAGGAAAATTTCTATTCTGTCGAATGTGCCTGCCCTGCCAACCGCAGCCGCAACAGTATATTTTCCCGGACCTCGCCCAACATCTCCATGTCCTCGACTGGCAATCGGCTCAACAAATCATCCCTGTCATTCTTTTCGCAAACCACATAAAAATCCTGCCCCACAGGAAGTCTCTCAAAAGAAATATGCTCCATCACGTTCTTCGCGTTCCAGCTCAGATTCCCCGGCTTCGGCACGTCACGCTCGATCGCGCCCCGATCCTTCAGGTAGTACATGGGCGCATTGCGATAAAATACGATGGAGGTCGCATAATTCCCGTAGGATACCACCAGGTCCTCCGCCCGCGCATGTTCCATGATGAGCCGGCCCATCGTCCTGCCGGAACGCTGCTCAAAGAAAGGCACGGCTGCCAGATAAGCCACCAGCAGATAGACGACACCCGTCCCCACAGCCAGCCGACAGACCAGCCGGCCGCGTTCCCGCAACAGATATGCCGCCAGGATCGCCAAGGGAAAAAACGCGGGAAAGCTGTAAGTCGGATACTTCGTCGCCATGCACTGATAAAAGCCGTTAACCAAAAGCGCCCAGAGCGCCAGAAAGCTCAACGCCGGATCCCCGCAGAGCACCGCAAGGCTCCGCTTCCCGTACTTCCTGCACTTTTTCCATAGTTCCCGCAAAAACAGTGGGGACCATGGCAGGAACCCCAGAAAAAAAATCGCAAGGTAATAGTACCACACATCATCCTTCGGATGCTCTGACACCGTGGCGCGCAGGTAGTTATGGATGCCGAGGAAGGTATTGATGAAATCCTCCCCATGCAGCTCATACATCGCATAGTACCAACTGCCGCCCGTCACAAGGAAGATCAGGATACCCATCAGCCATCGCAGCCTGAAAAACTCCCTGGCCTCCCTCCGGACAAGGAGGTAGACGACCACCACAAAGCCTGGAAGCAGAATGCCGATCGGCCCCTTCGTGAGCACCGCCAGTCCCGCAAAGGCGTAACAGGCATAGTACAACCTCCTCTGTCCCGTCTGCCAGCCAAGATAGAAGAATACCATGATGGCACTGAAAAAGAACATGAGTGCCATATCCGTGATGATGAGTTTCGCGAGGCAGAAATAGATGAGGCTCGTGCCTAAAATAAGCGCCGCATAGATGCCCGTCCGCTCATCATAAAGCCGCCGCGCGAAGGCATAGGCAAGGAATGCCGTGAGCAAGGCGAACACTGCGGAAAAGAACCTCGCCGCGAACTCCGTCATGCCGAAGATTCCATAGCCCAGCATGATTTCCCAATAGAAAAAAGCCGGTTTGTCATACCAGTAGTGCCCGAAAATACGCGGCGAGAGATAGTCGCCGGATTCCAGCATCTCCTTCGCGGTCAGCGCGTAATTGCATTCGACGGGATCCGTGACCGCCATGAGGCTGTTCCCTGCAAAAAAGAGCACGCCCAAAAAAAAGAACAGCACCACCACACGCTTCTCCAACCCCAAATTTCCCATCAATCTCGTCCTTTCCTCCACGCTATACCCGCGAACAGTAAAATTTACATCCCGTTACAACTCGCCCGCGGTATATGCAGAGAGCGTAAAAGCTAGTATAACAGACGCCAAGGCTCCCACTGAACAGCTCCTCCAACATCAAAATACCATCCTCGGGGCACCGTTCATTTCCGCCAGCAGGGCATTCGTTTCCTCTGCGGATTGCTCATCCACAATCTGCATGGCAAAACCGGCATGGACGAGGACAAAATCCCCCACCTTGGCTTCCGGCAGCAGCATGAGGCTCACATCCCGTGTCACCCCCGAGAGTTCCACCTTGCCAAGAGCATCCCTGACCTCAATCACCTTCGCAGGCACTGCAAGACACATTCCTCTTTTCCTCCATTTGCTTGTTACTTGTAAACTGGGCATTTATATGATATACTGTGTATAAAGAGAAGCACCGCCTAGCGGTCGCCCTCAAGCGCTTATTTTACAAAGTAAACCGCCTAAGTTTGCAGCTAGGGGCGGTTTATTTTTTTATCTCTATGAGTATAGCAAAAGAGCTGATTCTGTCAAATGATTTTATCTTTTGCTGTCCTTGGCATTTCCTCTGCCACAACCGTAAGATCCGGCTCCTTGGCATTTTTTTTTGCCGTTGGCCCAATGCCCCATGCCTTGAGCTCCTTCAACGCATTCTCTGCCATTTGGGGAAGAAGCCTCTTCATCCCGGCACTCAGTTCCACCCCCGCCCCCAGATCGTAGGGCTGGGCGCCGATGACCACCACATGGGGAATCTTTTTCCCCGTCACGGAAAGAAGGGCCAGCACGTCCTGAATGCCGACCTCATGGGCAGAGAGCTTGTCCTGGAAATGGGCCATG
>JAFSWY010000234.1 GCA_017444295.1 Selenomonadaceae bacterium
CCATCAGCAGAGACAATACATTCTTCTTCTCCTTCCGCAGGGGTGACATTGTACGTCACTCCACCGGCAGAAATGCTACCGCCCGCTTCCAGTTTCACCGCGCCCTCCGTCAGCCTGGCGGTTCCGTTGCTGTTTCCTATGGTGGCACCAGTCTCAGCAGCGGTGTAGGATTTCCCGCCAATATCAATGCTCTTGCCCGCTTCCACTGTAACCGTTCCTGCCGTCAATTGAGCCTTATTGTCCTTATTGGCAATGGTGGCTCCACTCCCGGCGGCGGTATAAGATACCCCGTTGATAATGGCGGTGGTATCCTTGTCCATGACAATGCTCTGGCCTGTCCCCAATGTAACGGTTCCTGCCTTCAGACTGGCCTTACCGCCATCATTGGCAATGGTGGCTCCACTCCCAGCGGCGGTATATGTCGTCCCTTCGATATCGACGGCGACCTGACTCGCCTTCACCACGCTGACAGATGCACCCTTCTCCAGACAAGCACATCCATCCTGTACAGTAATCCCACCGTCGGCATCTGTTGTCAATCGGCAGGAGCCGTCAGACTTTGATGATACCTTTGCGCCATTGGACAAAACTGCATAGGCTCCCCCGGCGAGGTAAATGTCTTCATTCTTGGCAGACTTCACCCAACAATTGCCCTAGGCATCGTGCCCATAAGTCACTCCAGTGACCGTGACCGTATTATCGCAAGGTTGCACCCTAATCCTTTGCGAGTCTATCGTACTTTCTTTATCTTTATAATAAAACCACTGATCGTCACTAAACCTGTTCTTAAACTCGCAAGCGACATTTTCCCCCAGGTATCGGCTGTTATAGATATATGTATCTATATCCTCCATGGAGTTCACCACTGCCGTTACGGGGGCATTATTCGGCGGAGACTCCAATGTCACATACAACTCAGTTCCTTGCGGATAGGGGAAGTAAACCTTGCCATAAAAGTTCCCCTCCTGATCGATGAGATCATGGATTCCCGCGTTGGTTGGTTTCCCGCTTAAATTCAGCGTCACCGTCCCGTCAGCCGCCTTATTCACCCATTTCAGCGAATCGTTAAAAAGCTGCAGGTCAAAGGCAAACATCCCCTGCTCCCCCGAAGACGCTATCCCCGATGCACAAAGGGAGGTATTGTCCCCCCCCGAAAAGACATTCCTTTCCATAAGGTATCCCATTCCTTCCTTACCGCCTGCTTCCACGCAGAACGAGCAGATGTATTTTCCTTTATTTTATCAGATGAAGAAAAAACTTCAATAGGCGCGCAAAAAGTGGTCGTTTTTTCCAAAAAGTGGTAGGCAATAATTTTGGTTGATATTTACATTCTTCTCATTTATACTAGATATAGGAATGTGCCGTTATCATCACAATCTTGCCATTTTCTCCGAAAGGAAGGGATTCACATGGATGTTGTACTCCTGTCCCGATGGCAGTTCGCCATCACCACCATCTACCATTTCTTCTTTGTGCCGGTCACACTGGGGCTCTCCATATTCACGGCCCTGCTGGAGACCTGCTATGTCACGACGAAGCGGGAAAAGTGGAAAAGGACCTGCCGCCAATTGACGAAATTCTTTGGCACCCTCTTCCTCATCAACTTCTCCATGGGCGTCGTCACCGGCATCGTCCAGGAATTCCACTTCGGCATGAACTGGTCCGAGTACGCCCGCTTCATGGGGGATATCTTCGGCGCACCCCTGGCACTGGAGGCACTGACCGCCTTCTTCATCGAGTCCACCTTCCTGGGCATCTGGATGTTCGGCTGGGACAAGCTTTCCGAAAAGCTCCATTGCGCCTGCATCTGGATCGTGGCCTTCGGCAGCAACCTTTCTGCCTTCTGGATTCTCGTGGCCAATTCCTTCATGCAGCATCCCGTGGGCTATGCCATCAACAACGGCAGGGCGGAGATGACGGACTTCACTGCCCTCATCACGAATCCCTACGTTCTCGGGGAATATCCCCATGCGCTTTTTGCGGGCGTTGCCACGGGCGGTTTCGTCGTCATCGCGGTCAGCGCATGGAAGCTCGTCCACGATGAGGCTTCCCGGGAAGCATTCTCCCAGGCTATCAAGGGCGGCGCCCTCTTCATGCTCGTCGGCATCCTGGGAACCATGGGTTCCGGCCACATGCACGCCCAGTACATGGTCCAGGCGAATCCCATGAAGCTCTCCTCCATGGAGGCCCTTTGGGAAACGGAGGATCCTGCTCCCTTTGCCGTCATTGCAGACATCAATGAAAAAGAACATCACAATGATTTTGAGATTACCATTCCGGGCATGTTCTCCTTCATGCTCTACAACAAACCCTCGGGCGAGGTCAAGGGAATCAACGACCTTCAGGCCATGAGTGTCGAAAAGTACGGCCCCGGCGACTACATCCCCGATGTGGCGGGACTGTTCTGGAGCTTCCGCATCATGGTGGGGACAGGCGGCCTCATGATGGCCATTGCCGCCCTCACTTTCCTTCTTGCCTGGAAGAAACGGCTCATGGATTTCCCCTGTGCCCTCAAGCTGCTTCCCGCGCTTCTTCCCATCGCCTATCTCGCCAATTCCGCCGGCTGGTACGTGGCAGAGGGAGGCCGCCAGCCCTGGATCGTGGTGGGGCTTCAAAAAACTGCGGAGGCGGTTTCGCCGAGCATCAGCAGCGCCGAGGTGGGCATCACGGTTCTCGGATTTACCCTCATCTACCTGATCCTCGCCATGGCGGCGCTCTATGCAGCCTGCCATTTCATAAGCACGACGTCCATAACCGCTTCGGAAGGGAGTGATGCATGATGGAACTCACCACACTTTGGTTCGTGCTCATCACCGTGCTTTTCACCGGCTTCTTCATCCTTGAGGGCTTCGATTATGGTGTCGGCACGCTTTTCCCCTTCATCAGCGAAAGGAACGAGGACCGCCGCATGGTGCTCCGCACCATCGGGCCGGTCTGGGACGGCAACGAGGTCTGGATGATCACGGCTGGCGGCGCGCTGTTCGCGGCCTTCCCCCACGTGTATGCCACCATGTTCAGCACCTTCTATTTCGCCCTCTTCCTGATGCTTCTGGCGCTCATCGTGCGCGGTGTCGCCTTTGAGCTCCGGGGGCGCTACGACAGCGATGAGTGGCACCGCTACTGGGACGGGGCCATCTTCTTTGGCAGCGCCCTTCCCGCCGTTCTCTGGGGTGTTGCCGTCACCGACCTCTTCAGGGGGCTTCCCATCAATGAGCATATGGTCTACACGGGAACCTTTTTCGACCTGCTCTCCGCCCATTCCGTTCTCGGCGGCCTTGCCTTCTTCCTGGTATTCGCTTACCATGGGGCATCCTTCCTCACCCTGCGCCTCGCCGACGCAAAACTCCTCGGACGTGCAAGAAAACTGGCGAAACACGCAGGGGGCTGGGCGATTCTCGTTTTCGTGCTCTTCATCTTCATGACCTTTGCCACGACGGACTTCCTCAAGAGCCTTCCGGCAGTTGTCCTTCTCCTTGGCGCGGCCCTGGTCTTCGTGCTGGGATATCTGGCCATGCTTCGCGGCTGCGGCAAGGGGAGCTTCATCATGAGCACCCTCGCCATTGCCCTCACCACCGTCTCTGTCTTCACGGCGCTCTTCCCAAGGCTCATGGTCTCCAGCCTGAATCCCGACTGGAGCCTGACCATCACCAACGCGTCATCCACGCCCTACACCCTTTCCATCATGACGACGGCAGCCCTCTGCCTCGTGCCGGTGGTTCTCCTCTATCAGGGGTGGACCTACTGGATCTTCAGGAAACGGGTATCGGCAGAAGACCTCAAACAAGGACATTAACGGACGGTGCTGGTTTTGGATGAGATTCCTGTCAAAGCATGGATAACAGAATATAAAAGGCAGCTTGTCCTGCTGGCAGGCGCCAGGCTGCTGGAGGGGCTTCTTGTCCTTCTGGCCGCCCGGGAACTTTCCTGCATCGTCTCCGGAATCTTCCTGGAACACAGCAGCATACCGGAAGCAGCACCACATTTTGGGGTGCTGCTTTTCGCTATGCTCGCAAAAAATCTGGATATCCTCCGGCAAAAGGATCTCTGCAGCCGCCTTTCCCATCAGTTCCGTGCCCGTCTCCGCACAAAGATCCACACGGCCATCCTCCTGGAAAAGGATGCTTCTCCCCGGGGCAGCCTTCAGGCAACGGCTCTGGAAAGCGTGGACGCGCTGGATGAATTCTTCCGCCTCGTCCTGCCCCTGCTGCTTTCCGCCCTTCTGGGAAGCCCCCTCTGTCTCATGGCCATGCTTTTCGCAGACCCTCCCACAGCCCTTCTCTTCCTGCTGACCCTGCCCATCGCGCCCCTGCTCCTCTACCTCATCGGGCGCGTCACGAAATCCGCCAGCCAAAAGCAATGGCAGGAGCTGTTCCGTCTCAATACGGAGTTCGCCGAACTCCTGCAGGGACTGTTCACCCTGAAGCTCTTCCGCCGGGAACAGGCCCAGGAATCCCGTCTGCAGAAGATATGCCATTCCTTTTCCGCCGCCTCCCTGAAGGTGCTGCAGATCGCTTTTGTCTCCGCCTTCGCGCTGGAACTCATCACCACCCTTTCCATTGCCCTCATTGCGGTCAGCATCGGGCTGCGGCTCCTGGCCGGTCATATGGAGTTCGATTGCGCCTTTTTTGCGCTGCTGCTGGCGCCGGAATTCTATCATCCCCTGCGCCAGGGCGGCACAGCCTTCCATACCTTCATGAACTGCCGCACCGCATGGGAACAAATCCAGGCCTGCCTGGAAAAACAACCGTCCCCCCGCTTCCCTCGCCGCAGGGACAGGATACAGCATCCCCCCGCCCTTCACGTAAGCGGCCTATCCTTTTCCTACTCCGGAAAACAGCATTCCGTTCTAAGGGATATCTCCTTCACCCTGCCTCCGGGCAGTTTTACCGTGCTGGCAGGGACCAGCGGTTCCGGGAAATCCACCCTGCTCCGCCTCCTGAGCGGCACACTCTCTCCCACCCGGGGCAGCATTTCCCTGAACGAGTTCCCCCTGGAAGAAATCTTTCCCGAGGATCTTCCCCGCCACATTGCTTACGTTCCCCAGGAACCCCATGTATTTTCCGCCTCCCTGCGGGACAATGTCACCCTGTTTCATGAGGCGGAAGATGCCAGGATCCGGGAGGCCTTGGAACAGGCCGGCCTGGGCACATGGTTCCGCTCCCTTCCCCAAGGGCTGGAAACCCTTCTTGGCAATGGCGGCGCTGCCCTCAGCAACGGACAGCGCCACCGCCTTGGACTGGCACGGGCGATTCTCCAAAACGCCCCCGTCCTCCTTCTGGATGAAGTGACGGCAGGGCTTGACGAAGCTGCCGAGCAGCAGATCATCGCCTTCCTCAAGGAATTTTCCTATCGCCGCACCGTCCTCTTCGCATCCCACCGCCCTGCAATTCTCGCGGCATTTCCCAACATCCTCCGGCTGGACGGGGGCATGCAGGAGACAAAGGAGGTTTTTGAATCATGAGATACGCATCTTCCATCCAATCGGTCCTGCGCCATGCCCCCATAGGGGAACTTCTTCCCGCCGGATTTGCCGCATTCCTCAGTTCCCTGTCTTCCATCCTCCTGCTGGGCACCTCTGCCTATCTCATTGCCTCTGCCGCCCTTCATCCTCCCCTCTACACCCTCGCCCTTGCCATCACCCTCGTCCGCGCCTGCGGTCTCGGACGGGCCGTCTTCCGTTATCTGGATCGCTGGCTCTCCCACCGCGCTGTCTTCCACGCCCAGGAAAACCTGCGCCTGCGGCTCTATGAAAAAGCCTCTGCCCTCCTGCCCCTGAAAGAAAGTGGCGCCCGCCAGGGGGAATTCCTCCACGGGCTCGCTGCCGGCTGCGATGCCCTGCGGGATTTCTACCTGAAATCCCTGACGCCTCCGACGGTCACTCTTCTTCTGTGTTTGGCAGGAACCCTGCTCCTCTTTCCCGCTACCGGTCCCATGGCGCTCCTGCTCCCCCTCCTCTGGCTGCTCCACCTTCTGCTTCCCGCGTTCCTGGACAGGGCAGACAAGGATGCCCTGAACAGGGCCGGCATACGGTATCGGGCCCTGTTGCTGGATCTGCAGGAAGGCCGCCATGACTTGCAAAGTTCCGGCAGCATTTCCATTGCCGAGGAAAAGCTCCAAAGCGCTGCCCAAGACCTCGCCCGTTGCCAGGAAGAACAGGCACGCCGCAGGAATCTCGTGGATGCCCTGCTCCTCCTTCTCAATGACGTTGTCCTTGCCCTCTTCCTCTTCCGGCTTTCCCTGTCCACCCTTTCGGGAACCATGACCGGCATCGACCTTGCCGTCTTCCTTCTGGTGCTCCAGACCATCCTCGCCGAACTCGCTCCCCTGTCCGAGGCCCTGCGCATGGGACGGGAAGCCATGCATGCCGCCCAAGGCGTCCTGCACATTCCGGATTCCGCAGGACATCCAGCGTCAGCAGAAGATGACATGCAGGCAGAAGGGGAACCTGCCCCTCTCCTTTCCGTCCAAGATTTCTGCTTCTCCTATGTTCCCGGAGTCCCCGTCCTGAAAAATGTCTCCTTCACCCTCTGCCCGGGAGAAAAACTCGCCATCATCGGGGAAAGCGGCTGCGGCAAGACCACGCTGGCCTGCCTGCTCATGGGGCTGTGGCCGCCGGAATCCGGACTTGTCAGGCTGGAAGGAAAGGGCTGCTCCCGACTTTCCCCCGACGAAATCCGCAAGGCCTTTGCCCCTTGTCTGCAAGGGGAATACGTCTTCCAATCTTCCGTTCGCGAAAATTTCCTGCGCCTCCATCCGGGCATTGAGGAAGAAATCATCTGGGAGGCCTTGTCTGCAGCACAGCTGAAAGAAGATATCCTCTCCCTCCCCCAAGAACTGGATACCCCCTTGGGAGAAAACGGGAGCCGGTTGTCAGGCAGCCAGCGGCAGCGCCTGCTCATCGCCCTGGCCCTCGCGTCCACCGCCCCGATCCTCCTTCTGGACGAGCCCACCGCAGGAGTGGACAAAAAAACAGCCCACGCCCTCATGGAAGGAATTTTCTCCCATCTAAAGGGGCGTGCGCTGGTCATCATCACACACGATATGGTATTGGCTGAGCGGATGGACAAGATCTATACATTATGACGCATAAACGCCTGTCAGTGCCGAAGGATTTCCAGGATGGCCTCGCCGATGTCACTGGTTTTTGCCCTGCCTCCCAAATCCGGCGTCAAGGTCTTTTTCTCCACCAACAGGGTTTCAATGGCATCAATCACGCGCCTTCCCCAATCCTCATGGCCGAAGAAGTCCAGCATCTGGCTGACGCTCCAGATTGCCGCCAGGGGATTCGCAAGCCCCTTCCCCGCAATATCCGGCGCACTGCCATGAATCGGCTCGAACATGCTGGGGAAGGTCTTCTCCGGGTTCAGGTTCGCCCCGGCAGCCAGGCCCATGCCCCCTGCAATGGCCGCACCGAGATCCGTCAGGATATCCCCGAAAAGATTGCTCGTCACCACCACCTGGAACCGCCCCGGATTCTTCACGAAGAACATGCTGGCGGCATCCACCAGAAGGGATGAGGTCTCCACCTCGGGATACTCCTCGCCAACCTCCTTGAAGATCTGGTCCCAGAAAACCATGGAATAGCCAAGGGCGTTCCCCTTGCTGATGCTGGTGAGGGTCTTGTGCTCCCGCTTCGCCAGTTCATAGGCATAGCGGATGACCCGCTCGCAACCCTTGCGGGAAAACACCCCCGTCTGCAAGGCCATCTCCTGGGGCGTGCCGGGAAAGAGCCTTGCCCCCACATTGGCATACTCCCCCTCGCTGTTCTCCCGCACCACGATCATATCGATGTCTTCCTGCCGCACATCCTTCAAAGGACAGGGAGCCCCCTTCAACAGCTTCACGGGACGCAGGTTGATATACTCATCGAAGCCCCTGCGGATCTCCAGGAGCAAGCCCCCCAAAGACACGTTGTCCGGCACGCCGGGATACCCCACAGCACCCAGATAGATGGCATCGAAGCCCTTCAGCTTCTCCAGGCCATTCTCCTCCATCATGCGCCCGGTCTTCAGATAGTAGTCGCAGCCCCAGGGAAAGTCCGTAAACTCCGCCCGAAATCCACCGTCCAATCCGGCAATCCCCTCCAGGACCTTCTTTCCCTCGGAAATAACCTCCGGCCCGATCCCATCCCCGGCAATCACTGCAATCTTATAGGTCTGCATAACACTTGCCTTCCTTTCCGCACATCTTTTTTGCAATACATCCTTGTATCTTAGGAACTGTGCATCAATAATCGCTTCATTCTGCTTGTCTGAATCTGCCATGGCTGTGTTGTCGTCGTTCGACATAGCCCCGCTATGACTCACTCCTCCGCCTTGCCACGGCGGATTCATCCTTCGCATACTGTAGCGATTATTTTCGCACAGTTCCTTATTCGCCTTCCACAAAGCGGATTCCTCCCTGCCCAAAATAAAAGGAGCCCCCTTTCCGAACAGGCTTTCCGCCCATCGAAAAGAGAGCCTTAGGAACTGTGCATCAATAATCACTTCATTCTGCTTGTCTGAATTCGCCATGACTGCGTTGTCGTCGTTCGACATAGCCCCACTATGACTCACTCCTCCGCCTTGTCATTGCGAATTCATCCGGCGCATACTGTAGCGATTATTTTCGCACAGTTCCTTATGATACCGGCATGAAACCATACATTCATGCTACGGCTGAGGATGCTTTTTCAAGTGCCCTGAGCTTGCCAAGGAAGGATTCCGTCACATGGATCTCAAAGGACGGGATCTTTTCGCCTGCCACAGACAAGGTTTTCTCTCCGAGATGCTTCACGAGCTCTGCGGCATTGGCGGAAATTCCCTCATCCCGAAGATAATGCGCCAAAACGAGGTATTCCTCCCTGCCTGCTGCACACTCCCTGCCATCTGCCCCGTAGAGGCGGAAGGAGGGCTCCTGCCCGCTTCCCGTGAATACCATGACAAAGTCCGCACCTACGCCATCCCGGCGGTGGGCCAGAAGACGGATTGCCTCTTTGCACGGCATGTAATCGCGCATACCATGAATCACCATATATTCCACATGATTGACTACATAATTTTTCACGACCAGCATCTTTACCGCCTCCATCTATGTGCTGCCCTGTCGGGCTGTTCGCTTTCCTGTTGACGGTTTTTATTATATCAGGCATTTTTGTCCACAAAAACGAAAAAAGTGCTTTTCATATTGCAAAAAGTGCCCTTTCTTCGCACTCCAAAACAGCACGGTCAATTTCTATCATTGTCAGCCTTAAGCAGTTGTTTGTTCTCATACATTCTTTGGTCAGCGCGTTCAAAGACTTCGGCTACGCATTTGTCATTTTCATATCTTGACATGCCGCAAGCAATCTCGATTCCATTTGAACGGGCAGCTTCCGCATTATATCTGCGCATTGTTTCAAGCCGTTCATCAATTTGCTCATAATCCTGGCCCTGTGCGATCACAGCAAACTCATCACCACCCACTCTGAAAACCGGACTATGCTTGAAGATATCACAGATGATCTTGCTTGCGTCACGGATGCACTGATCGCCGGCTTGATGGCCAGAGGAATCGTTGATCTTTTTCAGATTGTTCACGTCAAGAATCACGATGGCGAAGGGGGTTTGCTGATGATCCGTTATCTGACGGTCCAACAGTGCCTCCATCTCCAAATACGCATTCTTGTTCTTGAGGCCTGTCAGCGCGTCAATAGTCGCCCGGGACTGCGCCTGATCCAGGCGGTTTTTCATTTCCTTCTCCTGCCGGATCTGCTGATCAATGTCATTAAGCCCGACGATCAAACGAGGACCATCCTTCTCCTCAACCAATGCAGCCTTTATCTGGACATAAAGCGGCTTGCCATCCATCATGATGCGGTAACCCCATGTGAAGATACCACTGCGTTCAATCTCTGCCAGTATGTTCTCTTTGGTGAAGGCCGCGAGGAAACGGCTCAAATCCTGCGGATGGTTATAAACACAGGCATCCCTCCGCACTGCGCTGAAGAAGTCTGTCCCCGTTTTTTCCGTGTCGAAGCTCTTCACATAGTCACTGGTGGCACTGAACTCCCGATAGTGGTTGGTCTCGGGATCCACAACGTAGATGACAATAAAGTTGCCGGTGATCGCATGCAGACGGGCATAGATGACCCGCTCCTCCCGGATGCGTGCCTCCTCGCGGCGATGCTGCATCACCTCATCGATATCCCTGACGGCAAGGACGATAAAACGCGGATCATCCTCCATGCGCGTAACTCTCATCAGCACATAGAAGGTCCGGCCATCCTTGATCCTGCGGTAAACCAGCTCGAATACCTCGTTGCCGTCCAGGGCTTTGGAGAGGGACTCCCGATCCATGGCCTGCACGAAGGCCGCCTGATCCTCCGGATGCACGAACAGCTTGGCATCCCGTTTGCACCCTTCAAAGAAATCCGAACCCCTCCGCGCTTCACTGAGCACGCCGCATTCATTGTCGGTATTGAATTCGATGAGCTCGTCGGTGTCCATATTGACATAGTACAGATCCGTGTAGCCCCTGGCCAGACCATGTGCCAGATGCGTAAAGATCATGGCGGTATTGCTCGCCTTCTGATAGTCCGCCTTTGCCCGGGTGTTTTCCCGCTGCAGGCGAAGAATGTCCGTCACGTCCTGGCAGAAGCCCTGCAGGCATAAGTGCCCGGAGGCATCGGTGTACTTCAGCTTGGTGGTCCAGAACTGGCGCTGATTCCCCGCAGCGTCCGGCACATCCTCAAAGAAGATGTATGGCTTGCCCATCCGGAGCGCTGCCTGATCATCCTCCACAAAATGCGCTGCCGTCTCCGCGTCGAAAATCTCTGCGTCTGTCAAGCCCACGACTCCATCCGGCGTCTCCTTATGTGCGTATTCCGCAAAAGCCTGGTTGCAGGCCAGATAGACGCCAGTTTCGGTGTCTTTTGTAAAGGCCATGCCGGGAATGCTGTCCAGCAGGGAGGTGATCGTCTGATTCAGTGCACCGATCTTCCGGGCCTCCTCCTGCTGTTTCATATGCGCGTCAATGATGCTGATGCCCAGGATGAGGCAGTTTCCGCCGTGCATCCGCGTGATCTTCATATTGACATACATGGGTGATCCCGTATCAATCAGACGGTAGGCGGTTGTAAACACGCCATGTTTTTCAATGTCCCGAAGAACATTCTCCTTTGTGAACAAGGCAAGGAACGGTTCTCTGTCTTCCTCATAGATACGGGTCATTGTATCGCGCCTTGCCGACGCAAAGAAATCCTTGCCGTGCCGCACGACAGACAGTTCTTCACCACCAGCCTGGGAGGAATATTCCGTGTAGTCGTTCGTCTCCAGGTCAATCGCGAAGATATTGTAATAGTCGGTGGCAAGAGCCTGCGCGATATCAGCATAAGTTTCGCCTTCGCCCGGTTCAGTGACAGAGAGCACGGCAATCGCAACCGATTCCTTCCCGTTCACCGGATTTTTCCCAAGGATCCTTACAAAGGAATGAACAACAGAGCCGTCCCGGACTTCTTCGTCAACAAATGCGCGGTTGTTATTGTCCCTGCTCTGCTCAATTGCTTTCATGAAACTTGAGCCGGGGCCTTCCAGGGGAACCGTATATTCCATATCCGGATCAGACAGATCGAACCCGAAAGCGCGTCTCATGAAATCACGGAAGGACTGATTGCTTCGGACATATTTTACTTTGTCCCCTCCGGCACTGACTTCCATAATGCCCATAGGAACCGTATCAAAGGTGTTTTTGGTCACGCTGTCATCCAGATTTGCCAAAAAGGACAGGTCGAAGAGGTTCACTCGTCCGATACGCTCATAGTATTTTGATTCCTGCGGATTTTCTCTTTGGATCAGGGTGCTGCTCTTGCCCAGTGCCTTGAGCGTCTCAAAGGGTATCGGCTTGCTGAAGTAAAATCCCTGCAGCTTGGAGCAGCCGATTTCCCGCAGGAAACGAACCTGCTCCTCGGTTTCCACGCCTTCACATACGGTATCCACGCCGAGGGAAGTCGCCATCTTCATCAGCTCGGTGA
>JAFSWY010000235.1 GCA_017444295.1 Selenomonadaceae bacterium
AGAGGGACTGGGATATCTTGTCGACGTAGAGGCCGAGTTCCCGACGGTTCATCCAGCAATAAGGCGTTACGATGTGGTCGATGGGCTCCGTGAGGGAAGGAAAGAGCGTATAGTACTCAAAGCCTTCGGGAGCGATAAGTTCCATGAGGGTGGCAGCGAGATTCATGTGGCAGGCGATGGTGTTGCCGGCGAACATCTCTTTGGAGAGCCCCGGATGCTGCAAGGCAAAGGAGGTCAGGAGCCTTTCCCGAAGGGCGGGCTCTTTTCTCTCCACAATGCCGCTGGCGAAGGGAATGACACCGATGGAGTGGTCCCCGGTGACAATGAAGAGGCTGTCAGGATATTCGTCCCGCAGTTTTTCTACAAAGTCATGGAGCACCTTATCCGTGTACCAGTAGCAGCCGAGCTGGCGGCGGATGGCCTCGTCTTCCCGCACCATGGCGGGAGCCTCAGGCATGACGCGGCTTGCGTCGAAGCCGTATTCCTCCACGGGAATGTTATAGGGGCCATGGTTGGACGTGGTATAGATGAAATGGAAGGAGGGGGTCCCGTCTTCTTTTTCTTTCAGGAGGCGTCCGACGTTCTCCAGAAAAATGTGGTCGTAGACGCCCAGCCAGGTGCGGGGGCTTCCCGCAGGGCAAATCTTGAGGCCGTCGTACATTTCGTCAAAACCTGCTGCGGGCGTATAATGCAGGAGGCTCCCCCAAGTAAGGCTGCCGCCGTACCAGATGGCTGTGCGGTAGCCAAGACGCTTCATTTGCAAGGCAAGGGCCGTGCGGGGGGTGCCCTTCCAGAACTCCTGGTTCTCGTTGAGTTCCATGTCCACGTCGTAGATACCGGAGAGCATGCTCACGATGGAGGTCTGGGAAATCATGCCTCCGGAGAGCACATTGTCGAAGGCGACGGCACCGGGAAGCTTCCGGAAGCGGCGGGCACCGTCAGCGATATGCAGGCACTCGTAGAGGGGATCCAGTGGACTCTGGGCATGGCTCTCCGCGAACAGAAGAAAGATGTGCCGTGGCATCGGAATGCGCGGCCCCCGTGCCTTGCGACGGAAATGGAGCAGGGGGTCATCATCTGCGAGAACGGATTCCGGCAGGATGGGAGAGAGGATCTCCCTCGCTTCCTCATCGCTGTGTTTGAGGGCGGGATGGACGGCATGGCGGCGCAGGATCTTGAGGTTTTCCAGGTCATCCAGCGTGGCTTTTGCCATGAAGATGTCATCTTTCACAACGGTGGGAACCTCATCCCATTCCGGCTTGTTGCGATGGAAAAAAGTGCCTCCAAAATGGAACCAGTAATAGACGGCAACGGCGGCAGGGACGAGCATGGCGTTGAGCGCGTACTGAAGGCCAGGGAGAGAGAGTTCCGGCCAGGAAAGACAGGGAAGGGCGAGAAGCCCTTTCATGGCAAAAAGGCAAAGAGCCCCGTAGGGAAGATAAGAGAAGAGAATCCAGCCGCCGTGGTTCTGGTGGAAGAAGATGTCGGCGAAGTTGCGTTTGTCCGCATTCTTTCCAAGCCAGATGGTATGGTTGAAGATATCATGGAAATGGAAATAGAAGATGAGCTTCGCCAGGAAGGCCGTGTAGAGGAGGAGCAGGTAGCTTCCCATGAGCCCCATGCGAAGCATGTTGCCGATTTCGTGCCAGAAAGGGAGGATGGCTGCGGGCAGGGTGACGAGGACGAAAAGCGCGAGGTAGGAATAGGCATTTATGTCCATGCCCCACCAGAAACCGTAGCGGAAGCAGTGATACCACTTGCGCCACTCGCCGGAAGGCGTTTTCTTCGGACGGTACAGGAGGATGAAAACGAGGCGGAAGACCGCACAGAAAAAGGGCGGCAGCAGGGCGAGGCGCAAATCCTGCTGAAGCCCTTCGAAGATGAGAGAAAACATAGGAAAGCTCCTTTTGGAAATGAATACGTCAAAATATATAAGCAAGCACAACACAATCTATGTCTTCCGGCGTCAGAGAAACATTCAAAGAAACCTTTCCCGGGCCAAACTCCGCTTTGGCCTTGACTTTTAAAATTTTTGTGCTGCCAGATACCGCTTCGCCAGGAGCACCGCCACAAAATCATCCACGGGAACGGGGGGCACCTGCATACTGGTGGGCAGGAGGCGACGCCATCCCGAAGGTGGGGTTGCTTTCCAGTATTCCTTCCTGGCAAGCTCCGTCGTGCGGTACTCATCCACTACCTGGACGGGCAGGGGGTGGATTGCAGAGCGAAGGCGGCTTTCTGCCTTCTTGCTGGTGGTCCCGTTGCCGAGCAGGAAGCAGGATGGCCCATAGGCGGCAAGGACAGCCTTTGCCTCTTCCTCCAGATGCTCTGTGGCAATGACCCTTTGCAGGAGAATTTCTCCCGCCTCTGACACCACCGCAAGGCCGCACTTATCCCGCCCGGGATCTATCGCCGCCACGATTTTCCGTCCGTCATTCATTGGAGAGCTGCTCCAATTTCACATTGAGGCGCAAGGGACCCATGGCATCCGTCGCGAACCGCGCATAGGCGGAAAGCGCCACATCCCCATGGATGGACTGGAGCGTCTCCACCAGGCCATAAACCTGATCCCCTTCTATGATGCCCACAGACCCGCTGATGGGATCTGCCAGGATTCCCTTTCGCACCGCCTCGGCATTGATCTGGTGCAGGAAATCCATGACCACTCCTTCCGCCTTGTCCTCATCTCCCCGAAGGTTGTATGCACAGGCAAGGATGAACTCGTCCTTGCCATAGATGATGCTGTTGGGATAAACCTCCAGACGCACGCGCACGGGTTCGCCCCGCAGGAGGTTGCCCGCTGCCATGAGGCGCACGATGGAATCCTTGTCGCTCCCGGCAATCTCGGCAATCGCAGCATCGTATTCCGGCTGATAGATCCAGATATCGTTGTCGCTTGCATTCGCGCCAAGACGCTCCGAGATATTGCGGCTGGCAAGGTTTGCCAATGCCTCGAAATCCCGGCCGACCTCCTCCTTGGAGCGGTTGCCGCGGATCACGCCGCTGGCTACGACCTCATTGGCACGAAACACGATATCCCCTTCCCGGATGCTGATGAGGCCTTGCCGAAGGTCTTCCGTACGCTTCTCAAGCCGCTGGTTGTCACTGGCAAGCTCCTCGTTGCTTGCCGCCAGGGAGGCATTCGACTGCTCCAACGTGCCATTCTTCACAGCCAGCTCATCGTTGCGCCGGGTCAGTTCCTCCTTTTCCATCTCCAGCAAGCGGTTGCCCTCCTGCAATCGCTGGGACTCCGCTTCCAATTCCTTCTGCTGTTCCCGCAGATCCTGCATCTCATCCTTGGACTGCTTCAGAGCCGCATTCGTTTCTTCCTGCTCTCTCTGCGCCGATGCCAGCCCGGCAAAGGCTTTGTCCAGGTCCTGCCGTGTCTTCTGCATATTCCGGTTCAGTTCCTCCATGCCGAACAATGCGGTCCGCACATTTTCTGAAGCCGCCGCCATGACGCCAAAGGTCAGTGTCGTGATGCAGATGCCTGTGAAAATCGTGATGACAATGGACGTGTGACGCGGGCGCAAACCGAAGATGGACAGGCGCTTCTTTCCTATTTTGGTTCCAAGGCGGTCACCGATAAAGGCAACCACACCACCGGTTATGATAAGGACAACAATGAGCAGAACGCCGTACATCGTCTGTTGCACCACCTTTCCGCCCCCCGGGGCATTCGTATACTCGCAAACAGTAAAATTTACATCTCGTTATAACTCGCTCACGGTATATGCAGAGACCGTAAGAGCTTTCCCCTCGGGAAATTCAGTATAACTGTCATGAAATCATCGTGAGGCCCTGCGCATCAGGATGAAGCCCGCAACAAGCCCAATGATGTTCGGAATCCAGACCGCGATGAGCGGCGGGATCGCGCCGGTGCGGGCAATGGCATTGGACAGAGTCATCACCGCATAATAGAGGAAAATGATGATGACGCTCATGGCAAAGCCCTTGGAGGAGCTGTTCCTCGTCGGCTGCAATCCCAGTGGAACACCGATGAGAGCAAACACCAGGCTTGCCATGGGCACAGTGACCCGCTGGTAAAGCTCAGCCTGCAGTTCGTTCGTATTGACAAACTGGGTCTGCATGATCTTGATCTGGATCCTGAGCTCCTTCATCGTGAGCTCCTCCGGCTTTTTCTGCTCCCGGACAATCTGTTTTGGACTCGTCTCTATGGGCAGCACCTGCGTCTGGAAGCGCATCCTGTGCTCGCTCTCCCCATTCGTCACATCATAGATCACCCCATCATGGAGCGTCCACGTCTTGCCGTCCCAACTGGCGTACTCTGCGGTCTCCACATGGGCAATTTTGCCCTCCTCATCATAGTCATGCATGGAAATCCCATACATGGACTGCTTTTCCACATCATAAAGCCGCGCATAGACCAGCCGCTGTATCTTATCTTCCTTGATTTCCTTGAGTATGATGTGTTCCTGTGACTTCGGCGCCGTATTGTGCTCGATCTCATAGTAAAGCACATTGCTGTAGGCCGTGTTCGCCCATGGAACCACATACTAGTTGAAAGCAATGGCAAACATGCTCACAAGAATCCCGAGAATAATGGCCGGCAACGCTATGCGCGAAAAACCGATGCCGCAGGACTTCATCGCCGTGATCTCACTGGAACCGGAAAGCCGCCCAAAGGTGAGCAGCACAGCCAGCAGCATGGACATGGGAAAGGTCCAGATGATGATACTGGGAAG
Organism: Selenomonadaceae bacterium; assembly: GCA_017444295.1. Lineage (GTDB taxonomy): Bacteria > Bacillota > Negativicutes > Selenomonadales > Selenomonadaceae > UBA3796. The sequence continues at coordinate 4,707 of JAFSWY010000235.1, forward strand.
CCCCAATACGAAAATCTTGACAACGGACTGGAAAGATGCCCCATAGTCCGTGATGTACTTGGCAATGCGGAACAAGGTGCCAGAGCCGATGAACACAGCCGAAAAGGCACAGATGCCAAAGATGAAAGTCAGCGTAACTTCCCGAAATATGTATTTGTCCAAGATTCGAATACGC
>JAFSWY010000021.1 GCA_017444295.1 Selenomonadaceae bacterium
AAAGGGGATGGGCGAAATCGTACATGGGATAGATGCACCATTCGTTCCCCGTGCGATGATGTTCCGCATGGGCAATGCGATAGATGACCGTGTCCCTCATGACCATGTTGGGGGATGCCATGTCGATCTTTGCCCTGAGGACCTTTGCCCCATCGGGGAATTCTCCCGCCTTCATGCGGCGGAACAGGTCGAGATTCACCTCCACGCCCCGGTCCCGGTAAGGGCTTTCCTTCCCCGGCTCCGTCAACGTCCCGCGGTATTCCTTGATCTCCTCTGCCGAAAGGTCATCCACATAGGCGAGGCCCTTGCAGATGAGCTCTTCCGCATAATGATAGAGCTTGTCGAAATAATCCGAGGCATAGAACTTCCGGTCGCCCCAGCTGAACCCCAGCCATTTGATGTCCTCCTGGATGGAATCCACATACTCCGTGTCTTCCTTCGTGGGATTCGTATCGTCGAAACGCAGGTTGCAGAGCCCGTGGTTCCTCTCCGCCAGACCAAAGTTCAGACAGATGGACTTCGCGTGCCCCACATGCAGGTAGCCATTGGGCTCCGGCGGGAAGCGCGTGTGAATCCCCTCGGTATACTTTCCGTTCCTCAAATCCTCTTCTATTGCATTCTGCACGAAATTCGGTGCCAGATTCATTTCTGCCATATCGTATCTCTTATCCTTTCTTATACCGCAATGCTGTCCTTCTCTGCACATTTTTTCCCGATGTAGTCCCGCAGGCGCCGGATCCCCATTTCCAGGCGGTCATTCCTGGGCTCCAGGGAAGCGATGATGTCATCCACATAGCCCGCTTCCACAACGCGCTGCAGTGTCCAGCTGAAATTGATGTCATATACCCAGAGCAGGCGCACCAGCTTGCGATCCCCATGGGTCCTGATCTGATGATAGTCTGCCTGTCCGCCCGCCACAAAGATTTCCATGAAATCCGGACTGATTTCCTGGGCAGCATCCACCTTGATGAAATTGGGAGCCCCCTCGGCGCCCTTTCCCGTCAGATAGGGGCGCAGAACGCGGTAGATGTCCAGCTTGTCGGCATCCCGGATGATCTTTGCCATCAGAAGCTTCCATTTGTCTTCCGTCGGCGCGATTTCCTTCTTGTTATGGTTCCCGATGGCAAAGCGCACCACCGCCTCGTCCTCGGCCGTCAGCTTCTTCATGAAGGGAAGTTCATCCAATACCTTGAGACCAAGATCCGCATGGTCCTCCGAACGGGAATCATTGAAGGTCTTGTAGAGGGTGTATTGGCGGAACCTGCCCACATCGTGGAACAGCCCCACGATCTCCGCCAGTTGCCGATGATGCCCGTCAAGCCCCAAATGGGCAGCAAGCTCCCGTGAATGGGCGGTGACATACCCCGTATGCAGTTCCTTCAGGCAAATCCCATTCTGCACTTCCTCGTCCTCCGTATAGAAAGACTTCATGTAATTCGCCATCCATGTATGCATTTCCTTCAACAGGTCTTTCATCACAAATTTCCTCTCCAAAAAAATCAACGCATTTATTATACTACCAAAAAAGCAAATTTCCTACTTATTTATTCTTATTTTATCCATATTCCTTATCTAAACCCTCGCAACACAAGAAAAGAGCCGCCTTTCGGCGGCTTGCAAGACAATTCAGATATCCTCTTTTTCCTTGACAACAATATGTGCCTTGTTGTTGAGATAGTTGATCGTGCAGCTGGAACGGGCAAAATAGAACTTTCTCGTGCCAATCTTTATGCAGTTGATCTCATGGTTCGCGCCATCCTTGTAGGATTTTCCCTCCCCATCCGCTGAGGACTTGTTGGAAAAAATCTTGTCCAGCTCAGCGCAGGTTGCC
>JAFSWY010000236.1 GCA_017444295.1 Selenomonadaceae bacterium
ACGACGAACCTGAACACATCCAGTCCGTATTCGGCCTCCAAGGCGGGGGCGGATCTTCTGGTGCACGCCTATCATCGTACTTATGGGGTGCCGGTCACGATTTCCCGCTGCTCGAACAACTATGGCCCCTATCATTTCCCGGAGAAGCTGATTCCCCTCATGATCATCAATGCCCTGCATGACAAGAAACTGCCGGTCTATGGAAAGGGCGAGAATGTGCGGGACTGGCTCTATGTGGAGGACCATTGCGCGGCCATCGATCTCATCCTCCGCAAGGGGAGAGTGGGCGAGACCTACAATATTGGCGGGCATAACGAGAGACGCAACATCGATGTGGTCAGGACCATCCTGAAGGAGCTCGGCAAGCCGGAGAGCCTGATCGAGTATGTGGAGGACCGCAAGGGGCATGACCGCCGCTATGCCATCGATCCCACGAAGATCCATGAGGAACTTGGCTGGGAACCTGCCACGAAATTTGATGAGGGCATCAAGAGAACCATCCAATGGTATCTTGCGAACAAATCCTGGTGGGAAGACATTGTGAGCGGAGAATACAAGGAGTATGAGCAAAGCCACATTTCGGAAAAATAAAATGAAGAAAAATGTTGACAAAGCGGCGAGGAACTGCTAGTATATTATCTGTTGGCGGCATGAGCCGCTTGTGAATGGGGGCATAGCTCAGCTGGGAGAGCGCTTGCATGGCATGCAAGAGGTCAGGAGTTCGATCCTCCTTGTCTCCACCATGGAAATTTCGGGATTCCTGTTTTTGCAGGAATCCTTTTTCTGTTTTGCAGGATTTTTTCTTGAAAAAGAGAATTATAGGATTATATATCATAGTATATGATGTCAGAAATATGGAGGTGTGTGTGATTGGTCAAGAATGCGATCATAGCGATTGTCTGCATGATTGCCGTGGTGACAGCAGGTTCCTTTGCCTACGTGGGGTATCATAACACGAAGGCACACATCCGGGCGGAAAATGAGAAACGCAAGGCCGAAGCGCCGCCGCCTGTGGAGAAGCCCTCGAAAAAGGAGAAGAAAAGTACTACGGAGAAAGAGAAGACCGCGGGGAAAGTCCAAGCGGATGAGGAGTATGAAGAGGATATTGCCCATCTGGTGCAGGATATGTATGTAACCCCTTCTGCCAATGGGGACATTTCCTATCAGTATGAGATGAATGAGGAGGATGACGGCGTGTTCCTCACTCCCTATGTCGTTGAGCACAAAGGTGCTTCCCCCACGTTGCATATCATTGCAGGATATCGCGGCAGCGCCCCGCTGCAGTTCGACAGGATTGCCATAAAGGGGGACCAGGGGGACCGCGCGCTGTCCTTCCAGCCCGGAACCATAAAGCAGGAGGAGCAGGATGGACGCGTTATTTCCTGGTATGATGTGCCTGCGGCTTCGGATATGGTCGATGCAATGCAATCGATTGGGGGCGCGATGAATGTGAAGGTCACCATTGTGGGGCATGAGCAGGAGAACAAGATACTGAGCCCGGCAGAGATTCGACGGTTCAGGAATATCCTGCTACTTTACGACCAATTGGGGGATTGAGAAAGATTCTGCCCGCAGAAGGGATTTTCGCCCTTGCAAAACAGAGAGAACTATGGTAAGTTAAACGTACGCAGACCGCGACTTGTGAGAAGCCGCGGTCTTTTCTGCAAGAATCATTTGGATGTGCTGACCGGCACAGGAAAGGAAGGGTTTGGCAAGTTGGAAGAGAAGCTGAAGCTGTATGGGTTCAACAATCTCACGAAGTCGTTGAGTTTCAATATCTATGATATCTGCTACGCGAAGTCCCAGAGGGAGCAGGAGGACTATATCAAGTATATCGACGAGCAGTACAATTCAGAACGGCTTACCAAGATACTGTCCCGGGTAACGGAGATGATCGGGGCGCGTATCCTCAATATTGCCAAGCAGGACTATGAGCCGCAGGGTGCCAGTGTCACTTTGCTCATCGCTGAGGAAGCGGCGGTTGCCACCGGTCGGAAGAAACCCATCATGAAGAAGGCGAAGCCCTTGCGGGACACCATTGTGGCCCATCTGGACAAGAGCCATGTGACGGTGCATACCTATCCGGAGTTCCATCCCGAAACCAGCATCGCCACCTTTCGTGTGGATATCGACGTGGCTACCTGCGGCGAGATCACGCCGCTCAAGACGCTGGACTACCTCATCGGGCAGTTCGACTCGGATATCATCACCATGGACTATCGTGTACGGGGCTTTACGCGGGATGTGTCCGGCAAGAAGCTCTTCCAGGACCAGAAGATGACCTCGATCCAGGAATATATCGAGGAAGACACCCTGAACGATTACGATGCAGTGGACATCAATCTCTATCAGGCAAACCTCTTCCATACACGCATGCTCATCAAGGAGCCGGAGCTTCAGAACTATCTCTTCAATACGGATATCTACGAGATTCCTCCCAAGACGCGGCTCGCCATCACGAGCAGCCTGCGGCGTGAGATGATAGAGATCTTCAGCGGGCGGAACGTGTATTGAAGGAGGCCGGGAGATGGATTATCTTACCCAGGACCGTGCGCCTGTCCTTGAGGCGCTGGAAAAGATGAAGGCCGCCCGCCTTGTGCCCTTTGACGTGCCGGGGCACAAGCGCGGCCGAGGAAATCCGGAGCTCTCGGAGTTCTTGGGGGGCCGTTGCCTTGATGTGGATGTCAATTCCATGAAGATGCTGGACAACCTCTGCCATCCCGTGTCTGTGATCAAGGATGCGGAGGTGTTGGCGGCGGAGGCTTTTGGCGCTGCCCATGCCTTTTTCATGGTGGGGGGGACGACCTCGGCGGTCCAGGCCATGGTGCTGGCTTCCGTGGGGCAGGGGGACAAGATCATCATGCCCCGTAATGTCCATCGGAGCGCCATCAATGCCTTGATTCTCTGCGGTGCGGTTCCCGTCTACGTGAACCCTCAGATGGACCATACCCTGGGCATCTCCCTTGGCATGCGGGTGGATGAGGTGGAGGAGGCCATCCGGAAAAACCCTGATGCCAAGGCTGTTCTCGTGAACAATCCCACCTATTATGGCATCTGTTCCAATCTTTCCGCGATTGTAGGGCTTGCCCATGAACATGGGATGAAGGTGCTGGCGGATGAAGCCCATGGGACGCATTTCTATTTCGATGACCGCCTTCCCCAGTCGGCAATGGCAGCCGGTGCGGATATGGCGGCTATCAGCATGCATAAATCGGGGGGGTCCCTCACCCAGAGCTCTATGCTTCTCTGCGGGCCTGCCGTGAATGAGGGGTATGTCCATCAGATCATCAATCTCACCCAGACCACCAGCGGTTCCTACCTCTTGATGGCGAGCCTCGACATTTCCCGGCGGAATCTCGCCCTTCATGGGAGGGAGATCCTTGACAAGGTCATCGGCCTGGTGGAATATGCCAGGGATGAAATCAATACGATTGGCGATTATTATGCCTATGGCAGGGAACTCATCAACGGGGATTCCATCTATGACTTCGATATCACGAAGCTTTCGGTGTTCACGCGCCCTGTGGGGCTGGCGGGGATCGAGGTCTATGATATCCTTCGGGATGAGTACGATATACAGACGGAGTTCGGGGATATCGCAAATCTCCTGGCCTATGTTTCCGTGGGGGACCGGCCCAAGGATACCGAGCGGCTTGTGGCGGCCCTGGCGGAGATCCGCAGGAACCATCGCAAGGATTCCTCGAAGATGCTTCGGGCAGAGTACATTGACCCCGTTGTGAAATGCGGCCCGCAAAAGGCATTCTACTCGGAGAAGGAATCCCTTCCCATCGGGCAGACTGCCGGAAGGGTGACGGGGGAATTCGTCATGTGCTATCCACCGGGCATCCCGATCCTGGCACCGGGAGAGCTCATCACGGAGGAGATCCTCACGTATATCCGCTATGCCAAGAAGAAGGGCTGCCAGATGACGGGGCCGGAGGATATGACGATACGCCGCCTCAATGTCATGCGGGAGGAATGAGTTTTTATGGAGTTATGGTTTACGGAACAGCATACGCCGAATGTCCATTTTTCCATCAAGGTGGACCGACAGATCTATACGGGGCGCAGCGAATTCCAGCGCATCGATATCTTTGAGTCGAAGGAGTTCGGGCGGTTCCTGGTCCTTGACGGCTATATGATGCTGACGGAGAAGGACGAATTCATCTACCATGAGATGATCGTCCATGTGCCCATGTGCGTGAAGCCGGATGCGAAAAAAATCCTGGTGGTCGGCGGCGGAGACGGCGGCACGGTGCGGGAGCTCCTGCGCTACGATACGGTGGAGTATATCGATCTGGTGGAGATCGATGAAATGGTGGTGGAGGCATGTCGCGAGCATCTTCCACAGACGGCGGGATGCCTTGGGGATTCCCGCGTTTCCATCCACTATGAGGATGGCCTGAAATTCGTCCGTCACTGTGTGGATACCTACGATATCATCATTGTGGATTCCACGGATCCCTTTGGACCGGGGGAAGGACTTTTCACCAAGGAGTTCTACGGGAATTGCTACAAGGCGCTCCATGAGGACGGCATCATGGTGAACCAGCATGAAAGCCCCTTCTACAAGGAGGATGCCTATGCCATGCAGAGGGCGCACAAGCGCATCGTGGAATCTTTCCCTATCAGCCGCGTCTACCAGCTTCATATCCCCACTTATCCATCGGGCCATTGGCTCTTCGGGTTTGCCGCAAAGAAAAGGCATCCCGTCAAGGGCGTGGACTGGAAGGCATGGGAGACGCTTGGGATTCGGACACGGTATTACAATACGCATCTTCATGCGGGGGCTTTTGCCTTGCCGAATTATGTGGAGAAAATGCTTCGGGATGTGGAGTGAAATGGAGGCTTGTAACGGAAATATGGAGCGGAATGTAGAAACGTTTTTGGGTTGCGAGGGGAGTTATGAGGATGCTCGTATCGTCCTATATGGGGCGCCCTTCGACTCGACGACCTCTTACCGTCCCGGCACGAGGTTCGCCAGCCGCACCATGCGGGCGGAGTCTTACGGGCTGGAGACCTACAGTCCCTATCAGGATCTGGACATGGAGGATGCGAAGGTCTTTGACGGCGGGGATCTGGAGCTTTGCTTTGGGGACGCGGAAAGGGCCTTGGGGGATATCAAGACGTTTGCTTCGGAGGTGTTGAAGGACGGCAAGCTGCCCTTCCTCATCGGCGGGGAGCATCTGGTGTCCCTGCCCGCCATTGAGGCGGTTTTCGAGAAGCATCCGGATTTGTGCCTGGTTCATTTCGATGCCCATACGGATCTTCGGGAGGACTACCTTGGGGCGAGGCTGTCCCATGCCACGGTGATACGCCGCGCATGGGATATCCTTGGGGATGGGCGCATCCACCAGTTCGGCATCCGAAGCGGCGAGCGGGCGGAGTTCTGCTGGGCAAGGGAGCATACCCATCTGCACAAGTTCAACTTTGAGGGACTGGAAGAGAGCATCGCTTCCCTGAAGGGAAAGCCGGTGTATTTCACCATCGATCTCGATGTGCTTGACCCGTCGGTGTTCCCCGGGACGGGAACGCCGGAGGCGGGCGGGGTGACCTTTCTTGAGCTTCTGCAGGCGGCGTTGAAGGTCATCCGGGGGTGTGACATCGTGGGCTGCGATATGGTGGAGCTTTCGCCGCCCTACGATGCAAGCGGGGCATCCACAGCCGTGGCGCTGAAACTCTTGAGGGAAATGCTTTTGTGTCTGGAACGGCACGAAATTGCGTGATAAATGATGAGGGGGAATCTGTCATGGGAAAGGCTTTGATTATCGGTTGCGGCGGCGTGGCGAGTGTCGCCATCCACAAGTGCTGCCAGAACAGCGAGGCATTTGAGGAAATTTGTATCGCCTCTCGGACGAAGAGCAAGTGCGATGCCCTGAAGGCGAAGCTGGACGGGGGCAAGACGAAGATTTCCACGGCGCAGGTGGATGCCAACAAGGTAGAGGAACTGGTGGCGCTCATTGAGAAGTTCCGGCCCGATGTGGTGCTGAATCTGGCATTGCCCTATCAGGATCTCACCATCATGGATGCGTGCCTTGCGACAAAGACCCACTATGTGGATACGGCGAACTACGAGCCGGAGGATACGGCAAAGTTCGAGTACAAGTGGCAGTGGGCCTATCGGGAGCGCTACGAGAAGGCGGGTATCACGGCGCTTCTGGGTTCCGGCTTCGACCCCGGCGTCACGGGGGTATTTTCCGCCTATGCACTGAAGCATCATTTTGACGAAATCAATTACATTGACATCCTGGACTGCAATGCCGGGGACCACGGCTATCCTTTTGCCACGAACTTCAATCCCGAAATCAACATCCGCGAGGTTTCCGCCAAGGGAAGCTACTGGGAAGATGGCAAGTGGGTGGAGACGGAACCCATGGAGATCAAGCGCGTCTACAATTTTCCGGAAATCGGGCCCAAGGACATGTATCTCCTCCATCATGAGGAACTGGAGTCCCTGGGGATCAACATTCCGGGAATCCGCCGCATCCGTTTCTTCATGACCTTCGGGCAGAGCTACCTGACCCATCTGAAATGCCTGGAAAACGTGGGCATGACCTCTATTGAGCCCATTGAATTCGAGGGAAAGAAGATTGTTCCGCTGCAGTTCCTTAAGGCGGTCCTGCCGGATCCGGCGAGCCTTGGCCCACGCACCAAGGGCAAGACAAACATCGGCTGCATCTTCAAGGGGACGAAGGCGGGCAAGGACAAGACCTACTACCTTTATAATGTCTGCGACCATCAGGAGTGCTACAGGGAAGTCGGTTCCCAGGCGATCTCCTACACCACGGGCGTTCCCGCCATGATCGGGGCCATGTTGGTCATGAACGGCACATGGAGGGGTCCCGGCGTCAAGAACATCGAGGAATTCGATCCCGATCCCTTCATGGATGCCCTGAACAAATGGGGCCTTCCCTGGAAGGAAAGCTTCCATCCGGAGATGGTGGACGAATGACAGCCATGCGTCAGGAGTGGATGGAGGTCCCGACTCCATCCTATGTGGTCCATAAAGACCTGTTGGAGCATAATCTGGAAATCCTGGCAGGATTGCAGGAAGAAACCGGGGCAAAGGTGCTTTTGGCACAGAAATGCTTTTCCATGTATTACTTTTATCCCCTCATTGCCCAATATCTGTCGGGGGCAGCGGCCAGCGGGCTCTATGAGGCCAGACTGGCCCACGAGGAAATGGGGAAGGAGAACCATATTTTCTCCCCTGCTTATCGGGAGGAGGAGTTTGATGAGATTGCGGGCATCTGTGACCACATCATCTTCAATTCCTTTGAACAGATGGAGACCTTCGGCGAGAGGGCACGGACCCGTGGGGTTTCCTGCGGCCTTCGGCTCAATCCGGAGCACTCGACCCAGGAGCATGAAATCTATGACCCCTGCGCTCCCGGTTCGCGTCTGGGCATTCCACTGAGGGATTTCCAGCACGACAAGCTGGATGGGGTAGACGGCTTCCATTTCCATACCCTTTGCGAGCAGGATGCCGATGCACTGGAGGAAACCCTCAAAGCATTGGAGCAGAAGTTCGGGCTTTACTTCAAGGGGAGGAAGTGGATCAATCTCGGCGGCGGCCATCATATCACCCGCGAGGGCTATCGGATGGAGATCCTGAAGCGGTGCATTGCCCGTCTGCAGGACAAATACGGGCTGGAGGTATATATTGAGCCTGGGGAGGCCGTTGCGCTCCATGCGGGGTTTCTGGTCACAAAGGTTCTGGCACTGCAGGAAAGTGCCGGAAATGCCATATTGGATACCTCGGCAGCCTGCCATATGCCGGATGTTATCGAGATGCCCTACCGTCCGCCCGTGGTTGGCGCGAGCGAGTCGGGAAAGAAGGATTTCACCTACCGGTTTGGCGGTCTCACCTGCCTTGCAGGGGATGTCATGGGGGAGTATTCCTTCGATGCTCCTCTGGAGATCGGGGACCGCGTCATCTTTGAGGACATGGCCATCTATTCCATGGTGAAGAACAACACTTTCAACGGCATGCCGTTGCCGGATATTGTGGTTGTGGAAAACGGGGACTGGAAGGTCCTGCGCCATTTCGGTTACGAAGATTTCAAGGGGAGGTTGTGATGTTCGCTTTTTTGAATCCTTTGCGCCGCAGGTTCCTGCGCGGTGGGTGCCTGGTCCTGGCGGCCGCCGTTTTCCTGTGGATGACTGCATGGACGGCCTCAGCGGATGAACTGTCCCCCACGGAGCAGAAGTGGGCGGATGCGGGGGCAGCCATCTCTGCGGGGCGGCCCGATGTGGCGGCAGGAATCTATGGTGAACTCTTGGAAGAGGAACCGGACAATGCAGAACTTCTTTCCTTCCGTGGTGCCGCCTATTATGCGGCAGGGCAGCTGGACAAGGCAGAAGAGGATCTGTTGCGGGCCCTGGAATCCATACCCGATGCGATGCATCCGAATTACTATATGGGCATGGTGAAGTCCCGGCAGGGGGATTTTTCCGGGGCGGATGGATATCTGGAAAAGGCACTGGCTCTTGCGAAGGATAACTCTGAAAAGTCAGCGGTGCTGGATGCCATGGGGCAGGAAGCGTTCCTGAAGGGGGATTATCGAAGGGCTGTGGAACAGTTCAGTGCTGCGATTGATGCGCAGGAGTCCTATGATGCATATCTTCATCGTGCGATTGCATGGATGAAGCAGGATTCCGGTTCGGAAGCGGAAGCGGATCTTTCCCGTTTGACAGAATTGTATCCCGATGAGGCAGAGCCTTATCATCAACGGGGCATTTGCCGTGGAACCATGGGGAAATACAATGCGGCCCTGGAGGATTTTACGAAGGCCATCGAAATGGAGCCGGAGAATGCCGTCCTATATTGCGACAGGGGCTATACCTATGCCTGCGAGAAGGACTTTCCCGCGGCGGTGGAGGACTATACCAGGGCTTTGGAGCTGAACCCGAAGCTTCGTCTGGCCTATGCGAACCGGGCGCTTGCCTATGAACGCATGAAAAAGAAAGATTTGGCGGCCATGGACAGGGAATTGCTGGAAAAACTCATGGAATTTGAGGAAGGATAAAGATAAAGGTTTAAAAATTTTGGCAAAATTGTTCCTTCTATGATATAATGAAAATATACGGGAGCATGGATGGAAATGCGTTTTCTGGGGGTGTTGATATACTAGAGAGCGTTAGAATTTCCCGAAGGGAAAGCTCTTACGCTCTCTGCATATACCGCGAGTGAGTTGTACCGAGATGTAAATTTTACTGTTCGCGAGTATAAATGTAGACTGTGCACTATAGCGAGATAGTTTTTCGTCTGACAAGGAAGCGAAATCGCAGTCGTAGCAGAGCTACGTCAAGTTTTCGCTAACGCAGTCAGGCGGAAAAGTGGCCGCTATAGTGTGCTGACGGAGTTTATCAACACCCCCTGAGGAGGGAGAATTATGTCCATGATGAATGTTGCCGCCTATGGCAGTTCCCCATATGGATATTCCGGTTATGGTGACTGGCGGAACGGGCAGGGAAATCCTGCGGGTCCGGAATACGGGGCATCGGGTGTATATGGCACAGAGGATGAAATGGGCGGCACCCATGGCGCATATGGGGTAAATGATGCAGATGGCGTGAATGGCGCAGATGACGTGGAAGATGCCGAGGATGCCGAAAAGAAGGTTTCGGGCCGCAAATCCTCACCCGGGGAGTGCGAGACCTGCAAGAACCGCAAGTACCAGGATGGGTCTGACGAAATGGTGTCCTTCAAGGCGGCGGGTCATATTGCCCCGAGCAATGCGGCCTCCGTTGTGCTGGGACATGAGCATGAGCATGTCTCGAATGCCTACCGCAAGGCGGATCTGAACAATGGCAAGGTGGAGCGCTGCTCGGTGCGCCTCAAGATGGACATTTGCCCGGAATGCGGGCGAACCTACGTCTCCGGCGGGGTTACCAGCACGCAGATCAAATATTACAACGAAAGCAATCCCTATCAGCAGGATTTGAAGTCCTCAGATGCCGCGAACAAGTATCGGGGTGCGAATGTGGATGTTGCAGCGTAAAAAAAGGAGCCGATGATGGCTCCTTTTCTCTATGGAAGAAAATGTGCTATCGGTTTGCCAGAAGGATCTTCAGCGCGACCTGTTTTTCCGTGGGAAGGGAACGGATGAGCTCCAGGAGATGGCTGTCGATGCCATCCTCTGATCTTGGCGCATCCGGCACATGCCCGTTCTCGCCGGAGAGCTGGTTGAGTTCCTCGATGCGGATGTTCAGGGCCTGGCATATCTTCAGGACGTTGTCCATGGCTGCGCCGCCGATGGAGCCGTTCAGGATGGACAGCAGGGTGGTGTAGGGCATGTGGATCATCTTGGCGAAATCCTTCAATGTGTACCCGTGTGATTTGATGAGCGTTCTGATATAGTCTTCCCTGGTCATGATTTTCTGGCCCCTAACTTTTCGATATAGGATATAAGGATAATTTATATAATATATTATACAATTTGCAAAAGAAAACAGCAATAGAAAAAACGAAAAAATATAATCAAGTGAAATCATATTTCGTATTGACTAGAATGAAATTTTGTTGTAATATAAATCCTGTAAACAAGATTTAGTGTCACTGTCCGATACGGAAACGAAATAATGTTACTTAGATAATTATAACACGTATCATTAATTTTGTCAGTATGCTATAAATTGTGCGTATATTTCAAAGAACAAAAGTATTATGGGAAGCAAAAATTGAGCGGAAAAGGGGAATGGATGATGGAAAAAGCGACGGTCGTTGTCATCGGCGGCGGAGCCACAGGCGTTGGCATCCTCCGGGACTTGGCGATGAGGGGAGTAGATGTCCTTCTCGTTGAGAAGTGCGACCTGGTGAATGGCGCCAGTTCCCGTTACCACGGCCTGCTTCATAGTGGTGGGCGCTATGCTGTGAAGGACCAGGAGGCAGCCAGGGAATGCATTATCGAGAACCAGATCCTGCGAAAGATTGGCAAATCCTGCGTGGAAGCCACGGGAGGCATGTTCGTGCGTCTGGACATCGACGATCCCGACTATGAGCCGCAATGGGTCAAGGGCTGTGCGGACAGCGGAATCAAGGCAGAGCCGATCACCCTGGAACAGGCCTTCCGGTTGGAACCGCTTCTCTCGAAGCACGTTGTTTCCGCCTATCTTGTTCCCGATGCCGCCATTGACGGCTTCCGGATGTCCTGGCAGAATGTGGAGTCCGCGAAACGGTATGGCGGACGGTTCAAGACCTATCGGGAGGTGGTCGATGTCCTGCAGCAGAACGGCGAGATTCAGGGTGTCACAGTCAGGAATACCATCACGGGTGAGATCGAGGAGATTGCCTGTGACATCCTAGTGAATGCAGCCGGCGGCTGGGCAGGAAAGGTTGCGGCCCTGGCGGGGCTGGAGGTCGGCGTACAGCCGGACAAGGGGACGCTCCTTGCCTTCAACCAGCGCATTACCAGCCATGTGGTGAATCGTTTGCACAAGTCCTCCGACGGCGACATTTTCGTTCCTCATGGGTCCATCACCATTTTGGGGACATCCTCCATGAGCATTCCGGATCCGGAGGATACCAGCACTTCCCGGGAGGAAGTGGAGAACCTCCTGAGCATTGGGGAGAAGACCTTCGAGAATCTGCGTGACTATCGGATGCTCCGGGCCTTTGCCGGTTCCCGTCCGCTCTATATGCCTCCGGGCGGCGCCTCCGGGCGTGGGGCTTCCCGTGGCTTTGCCATTGTGGACCATGGGAAGGATGACGGTCTCAAGGGCATGATGACCATTGTCGGCGGAAAGTTTACGACCTATCGCCTCATGGCCGAGAAGATTTCCAACCAGATCTGCGAGAAGCTCAATGTGAAGGAGCCCTGCCGGACGGCAGAGGAGCCTCTGGTGCCGGAGGTTGCGGAGAACGACAAGAAGGAAGCGAGGAAGTACTTCCCCGCCTATGGAACGGATCTTGCGGCGACGCGGCTGGGACCGGAGCGGTTCAGCCGCGTGGTGGAGGATCTCAAGAGCCATCCCGAAAAGCGGGAACTCGTCTGCGAGTGCGAAAACGTCACTCTGGCAGAGGTGGAGGAGATTGCGAAGGAGCTCTCGAGCTTCCAGATCAACGACATCCGTCGCCGCACTCGCATCGGCATGGGAACCTGTCAGGCGAATTTCTGTGCGCTCAGGAGTGCGGCCGTTTTTGCAAAGTGCGGACGTGACAAGGGGGCGAAGGATTCCCTCGGCCAGATGAAGCAGTTCCTGCAGGGACGCTGGAAGGGCATCCGTCCGGTTCTCGTGGGGCGCACCCTTCGGGAAATCGAGATGACGCGGGCGCTCTATGAACTCTCATTCCATGTAGACGGAGGCAAGAAGGCATGAAGCATTCAGATACGATAGTCATCGGAAGCGGCCTGGCGGGCTTGATGGCAGCATACACCAGTGCCGGGCGGGGAAAGAAAGTGACCCTTCTCACGACGGGCTCCGGTTCCCTTTCCCTCAACAGCGGTGTCATTGATGTTCTGGGCTTTGATGGGAACCATGAGTTCGTGGCTTCCCCGAAGGAGGGCATCAAGAGCCTGCCAGAAGACCATCCTTACAGGAAAATCGGCATGGATATGGTGGAGAAGGCAGTGGACGAGTTCCTTGCATTCACGAAGGAATACGGGTTCCCCTATCGGGGAAGCCTTGACAAGCAGATCATGGTTCCGACGGCAGTTGGAACCATGAAGCCCACCTGCCTTGCCCCCCAGTCCCTGGATGGGGCTGCCTTTGAGGGGAAGAGCAGGGTTGTCATTGTCGGCATTTCCGGCCTGAAGGATTTCTATGGGGAGATCATTCAGGAAAACATCCGCCCGCTTTTGGGAGAGAATCTTTCCTATGAGGTTGTCATGGTGGATGCTGGGCTGGAAGGCGGCAGGGATGTCACGACACTGGACGCGGCTCGCTGGCTGGATCAGGACAAGGGCATGGCAGCTCTTGTGAATGCCTTGAAACCCCATGCTTCCGGCAATGCGGTATTCCTTCTGCCCCAGATACTTGGAACCTCGGGGGAATCGGTTGCGATTGCCCTTCGGGAAAAGCTGGGGGCAGAGGTCATTGAGACCACCTGTCTGCCGCCCTCTGTCAATGGGCTCAGGCTTCAGAGGATGTTCCATCAGGCATTGATGAAGCTGGGCGTGGATATCATTGAGGACACGAAGGTCCTGCGGGCAGTGACGAAGGGCAGCAAATGCACGGCTGTTGTGGCACAGGCGGCGGCGAGGGAGAAGACCTATGAGGCGGACAAGTTCATCCTTGCAACGGGAGGCTTCTATAGCGGAGGCATCACCATGCGGGAATTTGAGAAGCCCAGGGAAATGATTTTTGACTTGCCGGTCTGGTTCGTTCCCGGTGAGGAGAACTGGAGCAATGAGCAGCTGTTCTCCGACAAGCCCCAGGGCTTTGCCAAGACGGGAATCCGTACGGACGGGAACCTGCGGCCCGTGGACGACAGCGGCAAAGTGGTTTTTGACAATGTATATGTGGTCGGGCGGAATCTGGGCGGTTATGATTTTTGTTTTGAGCATTCCGGAAACGGTGTGGCACTGGCATCAGCCTATAAGGCCGCGATGATGTAAGGAGGGAGAGTATAGGATGAGCGAAACGACGAACGCGGTTCAGAAAAAGGCAGAAGCAATGCTCACAGCAGACCACTGCCTGTCCTGCACTTCCTGCATGTCCAGTTGCCCCGTGATGGAGGCAACCAAGGAATACCGCGGGCCGAAACTGGTGGGGCCTGCCCACAACCGCATGCGGTTCTCCCAGGAGGACGTGGAGGAGAGCCTTGATTTCTGCTCCAACTGCAAGAGTTGTGACAGGGCATGTCCCTCAGGCGTGGAGGTTTCCACGCTGAACATGCTCCAGCGCGCCGAGTATTACAGGACACATCCCCATTCCCAGCGCGATGATATGCTGGCCCATGGGGAGCGCATGGCGAAGATGGTCCGCATGTTCCCCATGGGGGCGACCTTTGCGAATCTCGGCATGAAGATTGGGAAGGCTCTTGGCATCTTTGGTTCCATGGGCATCGCAGGGGAGCGCGACATGCCTGCCTATGCTTCCAGTTCCTTCCTCTCCATGTTCAAGGGAATCCAGCAGAAGCCTTCGGAGAAAAAAGTGGTTTTTTATCCCGGCTGCTTCATCAATGACAACAACCCGGAGGTGGGGGTGGCCTTTGTAAAAGTCATGCAGAAGAACGGCTACGAGGTCCTGGTGGACGAGAAGTTCAACTGTTGCGGATCTCCTCTGGTGGTGACGGGCTATCTCGACGAGGCATTGGAGCATGCCCACAACAACGTGTCCCGCATCCTCGAATGGAAGAGGAAGGGGATTCCCGTGGTGGCATGCTGCACGAGCTGTTCCCTGATGCTGAAAAAGGAATACGGGGAGCTTTTCGATGAGGAGGAGATGAAGGAGGCAGCGGAGAATGTCTACGATGCCTTTGAATTCCTTGCCATGCTGGAGGAAGAAGGGAAGCTCAACACCGAGTTCAAATCCCTCTCCCAGAGCCTTCTCTATCATGTGCCCTGCCATTTGAAGAGCCAGGGATTCGGGACTCCGGCGGCGCGTATCCTGGGAAAGATTCCCGGCGTGAAGGTGGAGCTTGCCGATGCGGGATGTTGCGGCATGTCCGGCAACTATGGGTTCAAGCAGGACAAGTACGAGATTTCCATGAAGATCGGCGAGGAGCTCTTCGGGCGCATCAAGACGGCAAATGCCGACAAGGTCATCAGCGATTGCGGGACCTGCCGGTTGCAGATACAGCATGGAGGGCATGTGGAACCGTGCCATCCCATTGAGATATTGGAGAAGGCTTATTGATTTTTACAAAATAAATTCTTGAGGAAAGAAGGGGGGGAAGAAAATGGAGGTACGTCGAATCGTTTTGCTTTGCTCGGCGGGCGTTTCCACGAATATGCTGGTGCGCCGCATGGAGAGTGAGGCTGCCCGGCTGGGGTATCCCTGCTCGGTCAGTTTCTACCCTGTGCAGGAGGTCAAGGAGGCCGCAGCCTTTGCGGATGTGTTCTTGCTTGCGCCCCAGTCGGCCTTTGAGCTGCCGGAGATACAGGTGAAGTATCCCAATGTCAAATCGGCGGTGATCCCGAAGGATCTCTATGCCAAGATTGATGCGGACAAGATTCTGGATCTTGCCCAGAAGATTGCCGGGGATTATTGATGTGTATGGAACCACAATATTTTCAAAAGAAAAGGGGTTTTCAAAAATGGCAAAACAGTATGTAATGGCTTTGGATGCAGGAACGACCAGCAACCGCGCGATCATCTTCGACCGCAATTCCAAGATCGTTGGTGTCTCCCAGAAGGAGTTCACCCAGTATTTCCCCGAGGCTGGATGGGTAGAGCACGATGCTGAGGAGATCTGGAGCAGCATGACGACAGTCATGAAGGAAGCTTTGGAGCAGTCGGGCCTGGTAGCCAGCGACATTGCAGCCATCGGCATCACGAACCAGCGCGAGACGACGGTGGTCTGGGACAAGAAGACCGGCCGGCCGGTTTACAATGCCATCGTCTGGCAGTCCCGCCAGACAGCTCCCATTGCGGAGGATATGAAGGCAAAGGGCCTTGTGGATGAGGTCAGGCAGAAGACAGGCCTGCTCATTGATGCGTATTTCTCCGGCACGAAAATCAAATGGATCCTCGACAATGTGGAGGGTGTGCGCCAGCGTGCGGAGAACGGCGAGCTGCTCTTCGGCACCATCGACACCTGGCTCATCTGGAAGCTCACGGGCGGCAAGGCGCATGTGACGGATTACTCCAACGCTTCCCGCACCATGATCTACAACATCAAGGAGCTCAAGTGGGACGACCAGCTCCTCGGCTATCTCGATGTTCCCAAGAGCATGCTTCCCGAGGTCAAGCCCTCTTCCTGCGTTTATGGCGAGACGGTTCCCTCGATCCTCGGCGCTGCGATTCCGGTTTCCGGCGCGGCAGGCGACCAGCAGGCAGCTCTCTTCGGGCAGAACTGCTTCGAGCCC
>JAFSWY010000022.1 GCA_017444295.1 Selenomonadaceae bacterium
CATCGCAACGGCAAAGGTCATGGGGTACAGCGGCATGACCACTACGATTGCGGACATGACCGTTGCGGCAACGGGTACGATGTATCCCTTCATCGCCGCCTTCATTGGATCGGTGGGAGGATTCATCACTGGCTCTGCGACCTCCACCTGTATCCTCCTGGGCAAATTGCAGATGGATGCCGCCATTGCCATCGGCGCCAGCCCTGCCGTGCAGGCATGGGTAGCCGCCGCAAATGCGACAGGAGCCTGTGCCGGCAAACTGATCGCCCCCCAGAGCATCGCCATCGGCATTGCGGCCATCGGCGCCGCCGGTGTCGGCTCGGAAAGCAAGCTGTTCTCCCTCACCATGAAAATCTATATCCCGTTCATCCTGATGCTGGGGTGCATTGTCTACTTCGGGCAATACCTGATAGAGTGAATTCCGTTCGAAACGATGTCTTGACAACTTCAAAGGAGGTGCAACCGTATGTCGGTACAACTTGACCGAATCAGAACCCTTTTGTCAACTATGTATTTTTCCAACAGCGAAAATACCGGCGCATTGGACGAGGGAATACGACGGATTTCCAATTTTTCCGGAATTGACGATCTCACCCGCACAATCGCCATCGAGGCCAATTTCTACAAGCTGCAGGGGAAATCCTCAGACACATTCCTGCGGGAACGCTGCGGCATCGACCTCACCAATGCAGATACGGGAGCCATCACGGGACAGGATGCGGGAGGAACGCTAAAAACAGCCAGTTCTGTGGTTCCTGAAACATTAACGAATTACTATTATCCGAATCCGGGGAACTCCAACTGGTGGGCCGTTCGGAGCGTGGACGGCTCCGGGACTGTCAGCAATTTGAAGGTCGTCTACCACTCCGGGCTTGTCCAAAGCCTTTACACGAAAATCCAAAACAACAATAACAGCATTCCTTCCAACCTCACAGCAAATGAACGGATTCTATTGGGACTCTCAAGCTGGTGGATCGGCGAAGGCCTGAAGGTTGTAGAGGACGCCTTTGGCGCAGGTCTTGCAGCTACCGGGAAAACATGGACACTATACGTGAATATCAACTCCAGCAGCGACATGGGGGCCGGCACTCTTGCCAACACAAACACATTCTGGAAAAAAGGCACAGATGGTATCGACCATCAGACCTATGCTGCCAATTCCATCGTATTGAGAATCAATATAGACAGATATGCGCAGATTGTCTCGCCTACCGTGAATGCAAATGGGTATTCTGCCTCAGAGGGCAATTTCTATCTGGATCGTGTGATGGCTCATGAGTTCACCCATGCCATCCTGAGTGCCCTCCTGACCACGAAGCATGACTCATCCCCCGTATGGTTCCAGGAAGGCATTGCAGAACTTGCCAACGGCTGCGATGATACGCGAACCGGTGCTTTGCGCGAGGTGGCAGGGAATATCAGCAAGCTGCAGTCAGGGCTGCACAGGAGCAGCCAATATGACAATACCAACTATGAATATCCCGCCGGCTACATTGCGCTCCGGTATCTCGCTCACGCGGGTGGTTCCCCGGCTGCAGGCTCCACTTTTATGGAAGTCAGCCAAGCACATTACTCCTCTGATCTGTCCACACTTGTTGCCACAGGAAACGTCAGCGGGCAAGTCTGGCTGGACAACCAGCATGGTGTTTCCTTTGCAAGCACTGTACGCAATATTGACGCAAGTACCTGCACCGGAAGCAATAATATTCTGGCAGGCAATTCAACGGATAACATCATCATATCCGGATCAGGCTCTGCTTCCCTGTGGGGCGGAGTTGGCGGAAATGATGTCCTCCGCGGCGGCAGTGGTGCCGATATGTTTTGGTACGGAAATGGGGAAGGAAACGACATCATCCAGAACTCCGGCGCCATTGATTCCGTCATGCTCTACAGCCCCATGAACTTTGAATCCATCGACGTGTCCGGGAATGACCTGCATGTCGGTATCGGCGGAGGGAGCAGCCTGACCGTCCAGAACTGGAACGAAAGCAGCAGCGTCAACACGTTCCAGCTATGGGATGGCAGCAAGTGGGGCCTGCACAAAAACGCTTCTGGTAGCATTGAGTGCTACCAGAAATAATCGCGGTTATCAAAGAACTCCTACGTTGGTCGTCTGCATCAGCATAGGAGTTTTTTTCGTTCCTCTGTATCATACCATACAACAAATCCGCCCTGCTCCCATGATGTCCCCGCGTGACCTCTCTGCCGAGCACAATCGACGCGCTGCACACGGCTAATCCGCCAAGCGACTGTTCACGATATCAGATGGCATGGAAAGCCCATCTGCCCTCGCCGTCCAGATGCAGTTCCGTGTCATGCAATGCGAACAAGGTGGAACGATGTCCGACGCTCACGATGCTCATCTCCGGAAGCTCCTGCCGCAGCATTTCATACAGTTCTTTCTCCCTCGGTTCGTCAAGCGCGGAACTCGCCTCGTCCAAAAAGAGCCAGTCGGGCTTTGTCAGTAAGACCCTTGCAAAGGCAAGCCGCTGCTGTTCGCCCAAGGAAAGGATTCTGCTCCAATCATCAACATCATCCATTTTCTCCGCGAAATCCGCGAGCCCCACCTTGTGGAGCGCTGCCTTCATCAGCTCCTCCGAACCGATTTCTTCCGACGGATAGCAAAGCGCCCGCCGCAGACTTCCCAGAGGAAGATACGGACGCTGGGGCAGGAACAGGACACGGCTCCCCTTCGGGATCTCGATGCTCCCTTTTCCATAGGGCCAGATTCCTGCTAAAGTCCG
>JAFSWY010000237.1 GCA_017444295.1 Selenomonadaceae bacterium
CTCCCCGGCTTCGGGTCCAGGGTGCGAAGGATGTCAATGGCCATCTGCACATCCCCCGGGCTCGCCTGTTCCGCCTCCGCGATGCTCTTGACACGCGAGGCCGCCACCTCATCGAGATGGCGGTCGATGAGCGCCGCCACCCGTCCGTCATAGATCCCGCGGTGCCTTGCCTGGATGCGGAGGCATTCCTGCAGGTCCCTGGCCCCGATGCCCGGTGGCTCGAACTCCTGGACGCGACGGAGCACATCCATGACCTTGCCCTCGCCAGCTCCCATGGTGCGCATGATCTCTTCCACCGGGACGATAAGGTAGCCCCGCTCATCAATGGAACCGACGATAAAGGTCGCCACAGCCCTCTCCTCTTCATCGAAAAAGGCATACCTCACCTGTTCCAGCAGTTCCTCCTCCAAAGTGCGTCCCGAAGGTGCTGCCGCCTCCATGCCTCCATCCCTGTCATCCGTAAAATAGCCGGGCTGGCCAATCTCCAGATAATCCGCCATCGGGGAAATGTCCTCTGCCCGCACATCTTCCTTCGGAGCATCCCCATTGCCGCTTTCATCCATTTCCAGGACAGGATTCTCCAGATACTCCTTCTCAACGGCAGCACAAAGTTCCTGCGCCGACATCTGCAGCAGCTGTATGGCCTGCTGCATCTGCATGGTCATGGCCAGCTTCTGGCTGAGATTCATGCTCAATGTCTGTTCCATAATGGATATCCCTCAAAATAGGGGCTGTCTATGACAGCCCCAAAATCCGGTTATTTCTGCGCCATGGCAGCCGCAATGGCCGCGCCAAGCCCGGAACCGCCGTTGTCGAGGATTGTGTCCACCTTGGCCGCATCCTGTCCCAGAAGCTCCGAAAGGGCCCGCATGATGTTCTCCTTTGCCCCGGGCATCTTCTCATAGACGGAGCCGTCCACTGCGATGTGCTGCTCCTTGACCTCGCCCTTTCCGGCAAGCTGCCAGATGATGCCTACAAAGGTCGCCGTCACAAGGCGGGCAGAGCGATTGAGGATCGTCCTGGCCAGTTTCTGGATGTCGCGGCACTCCGCCAGATCCGGCTCGCTTCCAGTCCGGGTGGCCACAATGCGCACCACCTCGCTCAGATCCGCGCTCTCGTCGCTGATGATGCCCGACATGTCAATGCTGGTAAATCCATAGCGCCACTGGGCATCGTCATGGAGCAGGGCAAGAGCCATGCTGAAGAGATCCCCCATATAGCGTCCCGAGGCCATCTTCTCCAGGCGCTGCTCCCCCGGTTTCTCCGAAGCCTCGTCCAGCATCGTGTCAAAACGGTTCGGCGCGAGATTCGAAAAGCCGCCGGACTCAAGGTTCAGGATCATGGGCGCATCAGCGGAATCCGCATAGGGTTCCAGATAGCAGGTATTGTGTCCCGTGGCATAGATGGAACCGATGTAGATATCCTCCTGCTTGTACGCCGCCGAGAGAAGAACCGCCACCGTATCGTTGATAACCGCCACGGGTTCCACATTCTTCAGCCCGTTGCGCTCCAGAGCCTCCTTCAAGAGGTCATTGACCACCTTGCCCTCGACCCCCGCCGTGGCAAACTCCTTCGTCCAGATGATGAGCTTCGCATTGTAAAGATCCGTCTGCTCCGAGGGGAAGGAGAAGGTATGCCCCAGGAGGTATTTCGTCTCATGGTCCCCATCCACGGCCTCGTCGATAAGCCCTGCCAGGAAATCAAACATCTCCTCCGACTTGGAGCCAAGCCCCACATAATCGTAGATGCCTTCCACGCGGAGAGGCTTCCCCACGCGCTTCACCACCTCATACTTCCCTGCGCCTTCCAGGCGGATGCGCAGCACCCGCACATTGGTGCCGCCGAAATCCAGCGCAAGGAATTCCCCCTTCTCCTTGCCCGTAGGCAGCCCCACATAGGATTTCAGCATGCGAAGGGAGGAATCCTCCGGAGATTTCAGCCCCAGCTTCAGATCCTGGCGGAAATTCGCCGCAATCTCCCGCAAGCGCTCGCCATCAATTGTGAACTCATCGATGATCGACTGAAATTTTTCCTGATCAAATGCCATGATAAATCGCTCCTTTGCAAAAAATCCATCATTCCCAAAAGCTATGAAACACCTTGATGTCCCTGCCACCGATTACATGATTCGATGACATAATCCACTTCCTCATCCTGCATCCCGTTAAACATGGGAAGGCTCAGAACCTCATCCGCATATTGCTCGGCAATGGGATAAGCCCCCCGATGATGCCCAAGATATGCATAGCATTCTGCCAGATGCGGCGGGACAGGATAATGGATCATGGTCTTGATGCCGCATCCTTCCAAGTATTCCTGAAAATCATCCCTCTGTCCCGTCCGCACGACAAACTGATGCCAGACATGATTCGCCCCTGCACGTATTTCCGGCAGGAGCAACGCAGGATTCCGAATCCCCGCAAGATACCGCCCTGCAATGGCTTCCCTCTCCCGAACCAGTTCCTCCAAGTGACGAAGCTTGACCCGCAAAAGGGCTGCCTGTATCTCATCCAGACGGGAATTCACGCCCAAAAGCTCATTATGGTACTTCACCTTGCTCCCGTAATTTCGGAGTTTGCAAAGCGTGTCCGCCAATCGGGCATCGTCCGTGACAACGGCTCCCGCATCGCCAAAGGCCCCAAGGTTCTTCGTTGGATAAAAACTGAAGCACCCCGCATCGCCAAAGGCGCCCGTCATACCCCCCCGAAAACGTGCCCCATGGGACTGGGCACAGTCCTCTATCACCCTGAGGCCATGTCTGGCGGCAATCTCCATGACAGCATCCATCCGGGCGGCCTGCCCATAGAGATGGACCACCATGATCGCTTTCGTCTTTTCCGTCACAGCTTGTGCCATCTGGTCCACGTCCATGCCATAATATCCATCCGGCTCCACGAATACAGGAACTGCCCGATTTGCCGTGACAGCGAGGACACTGGCAATGTATGTATTGGCCGGGACAATCACTTCATCCCCTTCCCCAATGCCCAATGCACGCACAGAAAGTGTCAGCGCATCCAGCCCGGAGTTCACGCCAATGCAGTACCGCCTTCCCACATAACGGGCAAATTCCTGTTCAAAGGCCTCACCTTCCTTGCCCAAAATATACCAGCCGGAGCGGAGCACCCGCAGAGCCGCTTCCTCATATTCCTTCCGGCAAAGCTCAAACTGCCTCCCCAGTACCGCCAAATCAATCCTCATCTTTTCGCACCATCTTCAGGAATTCATCGTAATCACGAATATAGTCTTTTTCATCATAGATCTCCGAGGCAAACACCAGAAGAACGGCATCCGGGGAAAAATCAAACATCTCCCGCCACATATCATTCGCAATGTAAAGTCCCTCATAGGGTTTTTCCAAATGGACAATCTTCTTCTCATACCCATTGTCCAACCGTACTTTGCAGCTTCCATGAATGCAGACAAGGATCTGCTCCAAGGATTTATGGGCGTGCTTGCCCCGCACGACACCTTCTATCGTGTTGTACATGTAATAAACCCGCTTGATGCGAAAGGGAATATCGTTAAATTCCTCCAAGGCCACCAGCATTCCCCGATCATCCCCATGGGGTTGAAACATATATTTTACTACCTGCAACCACAGCACCTCTTTTCTTTACCACAGCAAGGCGCGCCCATCCATAAAGTCCACGTTTTCCGTCATGGAAAATTCACCTTCCAGGCATTCTTTGCAGGATGGATACATAGATGTGAAGAACACAAGAGCCGTCCCATTGCCGGCCATCTTTGCCCAATTCCTATCAGGCGCATCCGCAATAACCGCGTAGTTCGTCTCAGGAATATCCAGCAGAGCGCACGCTGCCGTGCGCATGGACACATCACCCAACAGGAGAATCCTTTTCTCCTTCATGATACGCACAAGTGTTTTAAATTTCATTTCCTTGGCCATCTTTTCCCGAAAAAGCTGGTAGCAGTACGCATGCATAGGGTTCCGGAAGGGCACACGCTCCGGTTCCCCAAGCGCCCGGTACCATTCCTCGATCCTCGGAAGCCATCGCATCATCTCGCTGCGCACATAGACCTCTACAAGATTGTCCGGCAAACACTCCTGCTCTCCCATCAGCCTCATGCGGTCACAGGCGACGGAAAAAATGCTACGAAAATCCTTCCACATGGCTTTCTTTGTATTCTCCCTCACCATGAGCGTGGTAGCGCCTTTATGCCTCCGGTAGATATAAAGCTGCTTCGGGATATACTTGATGCGCTTTGCGCACAGCATTGCATGGAAGAAGAAAATGTGGTCGCCAAAGGGTCGGTCCATCCCTTCCCCAAATCGGATACCGTGCTTCTGCAGATAATCGTATCTCCACAATTCAAACCCGCACTCCGGATGATAATCCTGTGCCTGCATCATTGCCGTATACAGTTCCGGACCGCTCCAGATCTTCCCTTCATAATTCCGAAAAGGACGATCCCCTTGACAAAACCGCTCTTGCAAATCCTGCGATTCATACAGTACCTTGTGGTCAAACATGACAAAATCCAAGTCAAACCACTCTGCCTCACGAACGAGGATATCCAACATTTCTTCTTCAAGCAGGTCATCCTGTCCCACAGATTGGACATACCGCCCCCGCACCAACTCCAATGCCTGGTTCATGACAATGTCGACCCCGGAGTTCACCTCGGATTGATACAGCCGAACCCGCTGATCCCTCATAGCATACTCCCGAAGAATCGACAGCGAAGAATCCGTTGAGCAATCATCTATGCATATGACTTCCATGTCTTCCATCGTCTGGCTCAGGATACTGTCCAAACAAGCCGGGAGATATTTTTCACCATTGTACACAGGAACAAGGACGGATACCAGAGGAGATTCCATATTCCCTGATGAACAAACCTTATTCAACATAAACCCATCTTCTTTTCAATCTCTATGTCATAAACTCCGTGCGAAACGTTGTTTCGCACTACGCCCTTACACGAAAACTAAGTTCATCTGCGCCCTTATGGGCTTGATTCACTAAATTTTCGTAGTAAAAGCAAGCATCAAATACCTGCCACAACATAAATCTCTCCGGCAATCTCTGGATACTTCTCTCCTAATACAAGAAATGCACGGATCGTTTCATCTGTCCAGTCTCTTTCAATCTGTGCATTGGACAATGGTTTCAGCCAATAGCCTCCGGATTGCAATATACGAAATCCGGCATCCTGAAAATCTCTTTTAAATCTTTCCACGTCATAGACACGACGATGCCCATTTCTGCAATCCGTATCATTCAATTGATCGACGGACTGCAATAGTCCCATATGTACTGCCGCCTGCCGATGAATACTGTTGGCATTCGGCACTGCCGACAATACCCGTCCCCCATCTGCAAGCCATGAGCGGCATCGACGCAAAATATCTACAGGAGATTCCACGTGCTCCAGTACATGCCCCAACACAATATTATCAAATCTCTTGTCAGTGGAAAATTCCTCAAACAGGCTAGCATAGCAATGCATTTCGGGATATCGCTCTTTCAACTTTTCCACGAAGAAACCGGCACCATCTACAATAGTATAGTCAGAGAAGTGAGGATAGAGCAGGGCAGTCATGACACCCTCTGCCGGTCCGAGTTCCAATACATTTCCATCTTTCATGAATTTGAGGAATATTTCTCCGCAATACTCCATGGCATACCTATTTACGCCCAAGGAATATCCTCCAATTCTCGAATGTTCCTCTACCCACATTTTTTCATTTTCTCCCATAAATCCTCTCCTGAAAAATCACAATTTTTCTTTTATCACCTGCAATATCTCACCCACATTTTTCAAATGATTCAATTCTCCATAAGAAAATTTTATCCCAAATTTCTTCTCTATCATCATTACCAAACGAATCTGTGACAAAGAATCCCACTCTTCAATCTGAGCTGCATTGGACTCATTTGTAATGACAATCGTTTCATCATCAAATACATCGCGAAAAATAACCTGCAAAATATCCAATATCTGTATTTCCGTCATCACATTCACATCCACCCATAGTCCTTTATTCATTTACCCCTTCCAGCGCAATAAACCGACCTTGAGATTGATAGCCATCCATCGGCAGTTCCCATATTGAGTCTTTTTCCGAACGCCTTATAAGAGAAAATCCCAAATCTCCATACAAATTCATAACCATTTGATTCTTTGGTGTCCGGAAATAATATCCGATAAGTTTCCTGCATCCAGCTTCCACAGCTTTTTGTACCAGGACATCCATCATGTTTTGCTCCAAGCCTCGTTTCAATACGCGACAACTCATAAGCCAAAGACGAATATGAAGTTCCTCTCCAGCAATTTCCCCAACAATAACAGAAACCAAACCATTATCGCCAAACTTATCCTTCAACCTTCCATAAAGCGTCACATATCTCTTATCTCCTGCAAACTGTTCAATCTCAGAACGCGTATAGCGTTGGGTGGTGAGATTAAACTGGTTCGTCTTGTTCGCAAGCTGGGCAATACGATCGAAATAGACCTCTTTGAAAGGAGCTATCTCCGCCTTCATTTCCAGCGATCTCAGAAAATCATCGTAATTTTTCATTCGATTCTCAAGTTCACATCTTTGCTGATTTTCCCGATACGCTTGATTACGGTTTTGATCGTCTTTTGAAATTGTGATTGGTTCAAAATATCCAGCGCCTTCTATCGCGCAAATATAGGAAAACACATCTTTCGGATCAATCTCTGGCATAGTATCCCGAACGATCTGACGTTCCGCCGGATTGTCATCTATAAACACCATGCTATCTGTACCGATATTTATTTCTTTGGCAATGGCTCTAATATTGACATCCTTCGGTTCCCAATTCGCATGAAACGACACAAAATCCGACAAATGGAGCGCACTATCAGGATGAGAAAATCCACTTTTTGCAATCGATTCTTCATTCTTGGAACAGATCGCCAGAAGAATCCCTCGCTCTTTCAATCCCAGTACATATTCCTGAAAAGCCAGATATGCCTCTCCTTCAGGGGTATCATGCCCAAGGACAATGTTTTCCATGCCATCATCTCCGATAGTCCCTCCCCAGAGTGTATTATCGAGGTCAAGAATCAGGCATTTCCTGCTCTTTCCTAAAATTGCACGGACGATTTTTGCCAGACTATTTGCAACCTGCGGCATAACATCATAGTCCATTGCAAATTTATATGCGAAATATTGAAAACGATTATGCCATTTCACCAGTCCTATACGTGCAGAAAGTCCATGCAGGTCATGAAGATAAAATCCTTCATGGTTTGCCGCATAATCCGCAAATCTTGCATTGAACATCTCAACATATCGGGACATTCCGTAAGAAACCGTTGCCCCCAGGCTTCCCAAAGGCTCCTCACACGAAAAATCAAAATTGTTCTGGACAACAATGGCATGATATCTTTCCGCAATGCTTTCCCATACGGTTCGAAAGCGCAAAAACTCCCTGTTCACTTTTTCCGATATAGCTTCCATCCCTTCCCCCAATACAGGAGAGTTCTGAAGATTTACAACACTGGTAAAGACAATGACAATTTCCGGACAAAATGCATCCAATTCAGCATTTCCAAAAACAGCATCCTCATAGTATTTATTGTATTCAGATTCGTAAAACTCTGGCTGGATTCCTGCCTGCAACAGAAACAATTCCAGAAAATCCTTTATATACGAAGTTGTCGAACCACCTAAGACAGCAATCCGTTTCTTCACATAGCAAATTTCGTTTCTTTCCAGCAGCATTCGGCGAATTTTTTTCTGTTTGTGAAGCAACGTTTCGTTATCGTAAGGATAAGTAAATACTTTTTGCAAATCCATACAAATTACCTCACAGAACGCCTTCCAAGAGTTCCATCACTTTCCGCCTTCCTGCTTCATAACGAGTCCTTGTACCGACAATCTCAACCATGGGAAAAACGCTGTCATTCAGGTGTTCCGGAAATCGTGCCGGTCCTTCACTTTCCCGAAACCCAAACCTTCTCTGAATACGCAGAGATGCAAGATTCTCCCTGACAACATGGCTATAAATAGTCTCCATCCCCAAATCGTTGTATAAATGATCAAAGAACAACACCAGGCCTTCTATCAAGCAGGGACTCCCCTGATATTTCCGCTCGCCTGCCATCAAACGCGCAGAAATGCAGGTTTTCCTCTGCGCGTCGAAGCTCACATATCCAATCGTTCCAAAAGGATTTTGGGTAGCTCTGTCCAGCATGACAT
This sequence comes from Selenomonadaceae bacterium, assembly GCA_017444295.1. Classification (GTDB taxonomy): domain Bacteria; phylum Bacillota; class Negativicutes; order Selenomonadales; family Selenomonadaceae; genus UBA3796. The sequence goes on from JAFSWY010000237.1 coordinate 8,198, forward strand.
ACAACATCTGCGAGTCATCCTCGCAATAGACCTCTCTGTACCAGCGCTCCTCAAGCTCCATGGTCAGCTCAAAAGGCTGATTGATATATCGATTGAGTTCCTTGTCATTTCTCCACTGTACAAGGTTGCCAAAAAAACGTGGCTCTATTTCTGTCAAGATCGTCCGATGTCCTGTCAGCATTGTCCTATCATCCATAAATCACACCCCATTGAAGTGAGGCTTTTCTCTACTTCCTCCATCAATCTCCTCGTGCTCTTCCTGCAATTCCTGTGCCAAGGCCACCAGCACGCGGGTGATGCGGGCGCCGTCCACTTCCTCCACATAGAAGCGGTTGCCGCCGAAGGCCGCCATCTGGCCCACCTTCGGGTCACCGCCGATCTGGTCGTTGAGCCAGCCGCCCACGGAGTCCACATCCTCATCCTCGATCCGGATCTCCAGAACATCCTCCAGCTCCTCCAACAGAAGCTTCGCGTCCACAGAGTAGACATTGCCGCCCCTTGCCTCCGCCATGGGACGTTCCTCGTCGAACTCGTCCTGGATATCCCCCACAATCTCCTCCACGATGTCCTCGATGGTCACCATACCGGCGGTGCCGCCGTACTCATCCACCACGACGGCCAGTTGGGAGCGCCTCTGCTGCATCGTCTTCAGGAGCACACTCACATCCATGCTCTCCGGCACCACCAGTGCCTTGCGCGCCAGCTTCCGGATATTGGGACGCTTGCCGCTGTAGAGGAACTTCATGAGATCCTTCACATGAAGGAAACCGATGATGTGGTCCTTGTCCTCCCGGCACAAGGGATAGCGCGTGAGCTGCTCCTCCATGATGACCGCGAGATTCTCCTCCAGGCTGTCCTCCAGATAGAGGCAGACCATATCCGTGCGCGGCACCATGATTTCACGCACGTTGAGCTCCGTGAAGTCGAAGACATTGTCCACAAAGTCCACTTCCGTGTCGTCGATGAGCCCCTGCCGATGGCTTTCCTCCATCAGGAGGCGTATCTCCTCCTCCGTATGGGCATCCTCCCCCTCGCCGGCGCTCTGGAATCCCATCTGCCGTATGACCCAGTTCGCCATGTGGTTGAGAACCCAGACAAAGGGATGCATGACCCGCCCGAAAATGAGCATGGGCAATGCCACGAAGAGGACAATGCGCTCCACATCCTGGATGGCCATGGACTTCGGCGTGAGCTCCCCCAGAATGATGTGCATGGCAGTGATGACGGCAAACCCCAGCATGAGGGAAATGGTATGCCCAATGCCCTCGTCCAGCCCCGCCATGGATGTGAGAGGCAGAATCAGCATCGCCACGAAAGGCTCCCCCACCCAGCCGAGGCCAAGGGATGCCAGGGTAATGCCAAGCTGTGTCACCGACAGGGACGCATCCAGATGATCCGTGAGCTCCTTTGCGTACCTTGCCCGCTTGTTGCCCTCCTGGATCAGCGTCTCCAAGCGCGACGGACGTATCTTGACACAGGCAAACTCTGCTGCCACGAAAAAACCATTCATGAATATGAGAAAAAAGACAATGGACAGCTTGAACAATATCGGTGCAACGTCCAAAAAATTCCCTCCACACTTTACAAAGTCACTTTATTTCTTGTTTCGCTTCTTCCCTGACCTCGCCTCTCTTGGCCTCTTGAGGAGCTTCAGGGAAATCCCCAGTTTCTGCTCCAGAAGCTCCAGCTTCATGGCCTCCTTGGCATCCGCCAGTGTGACAACCGTCCCCTTTGCCCCTGCCCTGGCCGTCCGTCCGGCGCGGTGCAGATAGACATGGGGGGATTCCGGGACATCGAGGTTGAACACATAGTCCACCTCCGGGATATCCAGCCCCCTCGCCGCGAGATCCGTGGAAAGCAGGAGCTGCACCTTTCCCTTCCGGAAATCTTCCAGCGCCTTCTTCCGCACCATCTTGTCCGCATTCCCCAAAAGGGATTCGGCACGAATCCCCTCGTAGCGCAGCTTCTCCAAAGCGCGCCCCGCATCAAAGGAGCGGTTGACGAACACCAGCCCCCGCCTCACGGAAAGATTTCGCGCAAGTTTCCGCACCGTGTCGATCTTCTCGCGGAAAGGCACCGTTAGATAAAGGTCTTCCCGATGCCCCGCCTCCAAAGGCTCCTCCTCCACACGGACAAACTCCGGATGCTCCAGGAAATCCGCCCGCTCCCGGGCCTTTTTCGGCGCGGTGGCCGAGAACATCAGGTATTGCATCCCCGGCCTGGGCAACGTCCTAACCAATTCCGCCACCGTTCCCACATTCTGGTCGTCCAGCAGACGGTCAAACTCATCCAGCACAAGGCAGCCCACATGCTCCAGCCGAAGCTTCCCCTTGCGGAAAAGCTCCAAGATGCGTCCTGCCGATCCCACAATGAGCTGCGGTTTCTTCTTGAGCTGCTCCATCTGGCGGGCGATATTCGCCCCCCCGATCAGTCCCTGCACCCGAATCCCCAGCCCCGCATCCTCCGCCAGCTGCCGGGCAGTGCGGGCAATCTGCATGGAGAGCTCATAGGTAGGCGCCAGCACAATCGCCTGCGCCTGGGGCAGGCCGGCATCGATACGCTGCAGGACAGGCAGAAGATACGCCAGAGTCTTCCCCGTCCCCGTGGGCGCCTGCCCGATGAGATTGCTTCCCTTGAGAATGCGCGGGATCGCCTCCCGCTGAATCGCCATGGGCGTTTCGATCTGCCCCTTCGCCAGGGCAGCATCCAAAGCCTCCGCTATTCCAAGACCAACAAAATCCCCCATATATTTTCCTTTCCAAACCCTGATATGTCGGCGAATATCGGCGCTCCTACGAAATTGTCGTCAGGCTGCCGATCTGTCAACAGCTCATTTGGAGAAAACCTTTTTCCCTTCGAAATTGGACATAAAAATCATCTCCTGCCATGGTCTGCAACATATTTGTTCCCATTATTCCTCATCTTCGACAAAGCCCTCTGAAATCCTGCCGGAATCTATTGTGATATAGAAAAAACAGCCGCCTCTACGCTTCTTGGAGAACGGCTGTTTCTTCGTAAGCTATTGTTTCCCGGACTGCTCATACGCATCCCAGTCAGCCTTGCTAATCCCTGCAGTTTGTATGGCCTCTTCGGCAGGAATATTATATTTCTTGGCAAAAGCAATGGCCATATCAATTTTGCCATCGTTCCTGCCATCAGCGTATCCGGCACTCCTGCCATCAGCAAATCCATCGTTCCTGGCCTGGTTAATGCCATTCTCCCAAGCTGCCCACATATTGACCGACGCCCCTTTCCCGATTTGAATGTTTGCTCCCGTGACCGTCTTGATGAGGCTGGCAGTATCCCAGTCCATTTGCTCGAACCTTTTGTTCCCTGCCATCCAACGCATATCTTTGTCGTTCCTGTGCTTGGCGAACTGCATGACCGCACCAAGCCCGGTGCGGAACTTGTCGAAGTCCTCATCGGCAATCTGGGCGGGGGCAAGCAGGTTCAGCCTGTAGTCCTGCACGAACCGAAGCAGTCTATTGTCCTCCAATGCCAACATCTCGTGGATACTGGTAGGCCCGTCCCATGGCTCGGCGCTCAAGCACAGGGTCAGCGTAATAACGGGCATCAGCCGATCCTCCTTTCGGAATCCCGACAGATACTCCTCGCGTGTCAGGGCAACCTCTGCACTCGAACCATCGTCGGCTCTGCGATAGGATGCCGCAGCCTCCGTTACTTGGCGTGTGTAGTTTAAGGCATCGTAGAGCATCCCTCGCACGGGCATGGCGTAATGGACGAGTGCCTGCACCTCCAGTCCCAATACGAGATAAACAGCACGTCCATCCTACATTGCCGTGTACAACTTTAGCAAATCACGATACTTCTGGACGGCAGATTTCGCGTCAATGCCGTAGGGAAGAGCGATGGCAGTTGTGTCCAGCTCTTTGAGGTCATTTGCCCGTATCACCTCATCACCGCCATAGACAGAAAAGTTAAACGCATCGGCAAACCGCTTTCTGTCAGACAGATATGCTTTGGTCACCGTATCAATCGCCCCCATGCGCATCACTCCTCCACTTCGATATCCCTTTGGCTTCTATTTTATCATAATCTCGTGCCAATCTCAATGTGGCGCATATGCGCTGGCATATTTCGAGTGGACGATGTGATGGTGGGAGCGCAAAACCGCCCGTCGGAAAACTTCGTTGGCGTGCTCCTCAACCTATTGCCGACATATCTTCCATTTCTGCCGCAGCATAAAAAAGCTCGCCCTTGAAATAAAAGTATTCCTCGGAAATCAAGCAGCCCACGGTCAACTGATCGCGCCTGGAGCGGTCGGAAACGGCAACCGTCGCAAAGTCTCCCGTTGCCTTCTCCTTGCCGCACGCTGCCAGTGAGAGCAATATCGCTGTCATCAGAAATGCAGCCAAAAACAGTTGAAGCATCTTTTGCATACCCTACCTCCGTTTGGCAAGACGTAAGTACTCGCATATCTTATTCATATTTGCCGCAAACAGCATGATTTCCTTCTACGAAATAAAATACACATGTGCGCGCACTGCAACCGTCCCACCCGCAGCCCTCAGGGAAACACGATTTATTGCAGCACCGGCCCATCCTTGCTGTCATCAAAGGTGGCCGTGCACCGCGGATAGTTGGAGCATCCCCAGAACGCCCCGTTCCTTCCGTTGATTCGCCGAAGGTTTCCCTCCCGACAGTTCGGGCACAGGTATTTCTTTGCTGTCCCGCCGCCGGTATCCGTCCAATGCTCCATCGGACGGGCAGAATATTTTGGTTTGTCCCCTCCATCCAAAGATTTCCAACGGGGTTTCCGGCTCGCCTCGTATTCCGCAATCTCCTCCTCCGTGGGATAAGGGGAGCCAAGCACATCAAAGACATCCGGTGGCGGCGCCCCGCGATAGTCATTGGCCGCATAGGATACCGCCTTGGATGCCGAAGTCCCCGGTGCCATCGCAGAGGCAGATACGGCGGCAGGGGCGGCCGCCCTTTTCCCCGAAGCCAGATCCGGCTTCCCATCCTTGTCATCGCAGCTCATGCGGCAGCGGGGATAGTTGGAGCAGCCCCAGAAATCCCCGTTCCTCCCGTGGCGTTTCACCAGCACCCCATTCCCGCACCTCGGACAGGGATGCTCCCCCTGCACCTCCATCTTCACCCCGAAGGCCTTGCCACAAAGCTCCTTTGTGAACTCGATCTGCCGCCTCAGAAAATCCTCCAGGGAACCTTCCCCTTCCGACATGGAATGGAGCCTGTCCTCCCATATGGCCGTGGAATCCGGATAGGTCATCTCATCCGGCAGGGCATCCACAAGAAGATAGGCGCTGGGCTGTGGGATGAGATACTTCTTCTTGCCCTGCTGCTTGAGGAACTTGCGCTTGATGAGATCGTCGATGATGGTCGCCCGTGTAGCCTCGGTGCCGATGCCATAGACATCCTTGAGCTGCTTCTTCGCCTCCGGATTCTTCACGTACTTGTGGATCTCCTTCATACCCGCCAAAAGCGTGGCAGGGGTAAAGCGCACCGGCGGCTTCGTCACCCGCTGCTGCAGTTCCCCCTTCTCATAGGCCACAGGGTCCTTCTTCTTCATGAGGGGAAGGGAAGATTCCTCCTCCTCGTCCTCCTTATCCTTGTCCTCATCCTTTTTCCTGGTGGAAAGATACATGGCCTTCCATCCAAGTTCCTGCTCCGTCCTGCCGCTGGCCGTGAACAGCTCCTCCTTGTAGGATATCTCGATCTTCGTCTGGTCATAGAGATGCATCGGGTAGAACTGGGCAATGTATCCCCGGGCAATGAGCCGGTAAAGATTCCGCTCCGGCTCGGACAGGGTTTCCGGCTTCGCCTTCACCGTCGTCGGGATGATGGCATGATGAGCGGAAATCTTCTTGTCGTTCCACGCCCGGCTCTTGAGTTTTCTGTTGGCGCCCTGCGCCCATTGGGAAAGCTCCCCGTCCTCCATGGCACCGAGATTCCCGAGGATTGCCCCGGAATCCCCGAACTGGTTCACGGGGAGGTATTCGCAGTCGGAACGGGGATAGGTCGTAAGCTTCTTCTCGTAAAGTTTTTGTGCCGTGTCCAGAACGAGCTGGGGATCGTAGCCGAACCGCTTGCCCGCCAATACCTGCAGAGAAGACAGGGAAAAGGGCAACGGCGGCGGCTCCTTCTTCCTCGTCTTCTGGTAAAGCGAAAGAACGCCGTCCCTTGGCTCCTGCTCAAAATACTCCAATTTTTCCTCTGCGATCTTCCTGTCCAGCAAGCGGTTCTCGCTGTCCAGTCCCTCCTGGTCCTCCCGCGGCTTCCACTGCGCCGTGA
>JAFSWY010000238.1 GCA_017444295.1 Selenomonadaceae bacterium
GCGAGGGCCGACACATATTCTCCCGTGAAGTGCCCGATGCGCCCGCCGGGCGCGCGGGTGACCAGGGGACGCACACCGATGATTCCGTGCAGGATCTCATCGGTGTGTTCCATTTCCTCAAGGTATTGGGACACGGAAGCATACAGCCTGTCGTAATCATGGTCATAGCTGTGGTTTCCGATGGCGTGTCCCTCAAGGAAGATCTGCTTTGCGATATCGGGATAGGTCAACGCATTCCTTCCCACCACATAAAAGGTGGCCTTGATGTTCTCTTGCCGCAGGATTTCGAGGATGGCAGGGGTATTCACATCATCCGGCCCGTCATCGAAGGTGAGGTAGGCCACCTTCTTTTCCCGGTAGGGCGTGAGCTTCGGCAGGGCGGTTGTCATGCCATTTGCGCGGCGCTCCGCCAGGGTATACGCATCATATACAGGGATGTCCGCAGCACCCAGCTGCAGATTGTCGAAATCCTTTGTGGCCGTGATGTATGGGAGCTGTGCCGGGGCTTCTTCCTTCGGGGGCTCAGCTGCATCCTGCGCCGTTTCCGTCTCTTCCTGGACGCTCGATGCAGGGGGCGGTGCGGCTGCCTTCTGGCTGCCGCACCCGGAGAAAAGAATCCCGGCCAGACACACGGCCATGGCTGCTGTTTGTATGTTTTTCATAGGCTGTCCTTCCATTCGTTAGGATTATTTTTCCATTCCTTGTTATATCATAAAATGCAGCTTTTGTCGCGGGATTTTCTTTCATCAAAGTATCCATCCAAGATAAAAACCTTCCATCACCCAATTTTACTGGGCTGAGGAAGGTTTGTTTTTTGCAAATTAGGGATATATCGCACAGAGCCTATTTTCGTAAAGTAGGTTACTTTACGAAAATGTCCGCCAGAGCATGCAACACAAGGCTTGGCAGGATTTCAAGGCAATTCTGGGACTCCTTTTGCATGCCTTGGCTTGCGAACGAAAACACATAAAAATTTCTTGTGCTTTCTGCACCCCATTTTGTTTTATACTATAACATTACTTGAAAGCAATTTCAATATATTTATTGAAAATTTCAGGAGGGATCATAGCTATGCCAAGAAAAGGGGACAACATCTACAAGCGCAAGGATGGACGATGGGAAGGACGATACATCAAAGGAAGGCGGAACGGGCGCACCATTTTTGGCTCCGTGTTTGCAGGCACGTATCGGGAAGCCAGGGCAAAGCTGGCAAAGGCACGGTGCACTTGGAATGCAGGATTGGCTGTGACAAGGAAGGAGCGGACAAAGCTGAAAACGGTCAGCGAATGCTGGCTCAGGGAATCCGAGGCATTTCTTAAGGAGTCCACGACCGCCATATACAAGGGCTACCTGCGCAGGCAGATTCACCCCATGTTCGCAAAGACAGACATGGCAGATATCAGCAACGAGGCATTGTCGGAGTTCTGCATCACCCTGCTGGAAAACGGGGGTGCAGACGGACAGGGCTTGTCCCCCAAGACGGTGTCGGAGGTCTTCCTCGTTATGAAACAGCTCAGGAAATTTGCCATGCTGCGGGGCATTGTCGTCGGCTATTCTGCGGACTGCGTAGAGATCAAGCAGAAATCCAAGCCGCTCCGGGTGTTCAGCCAAACGGAACTGGAACGGCTGCATGCCCATCTGGACAGAAGCAGCGACCGCAGCCATCTCGGCATTCGGCTCTGCCTCTCTACCGGCTTGCGTTTGGGGGAATTGTGCGCCCTCACCTGGGACGATATCTCCTTGAAGGAACAGCATCTCCATGTGTGCCGGACATTGCAACGCATCCGCAACGATGGGAGGGAAGGGACAAAGACAAAAATCGTCATTACATCGCCAAAAAGTGCATGCTCCATTCGCACCATTCCCCTGACCGATAGACTTTGCTCCGCTCTCGCGCCAACATGGCAGCCGGGAGCCTATTTTTTGACAGGGGACACAGAGAGATACATGGAGCCGCGCACCATGCAGAACCATTTCAAGGCCGTTCTGGATGCGGTGGGCATCGAGGATGCAAACTTCCATGCCCTGCGCCATACCTTTGCCACCCAATGCGTGGAAGCCGATGTGGACGTGAAATGCCTGAGCGAGATTTTGGGGCATTCCAGCGTGAGCATCACCCTGGACCGCTATGTTCATCCGACCATGGAATGGAAGCGGCAGAACATCGAGAAAGTGGCATCCATGGAACACTGAACAATGCGTTTTATACTAGAGAGCGAGTCGTAACGAGATGTAAATTTTACTGTTCGCGAGTATAAGCCACAGGATAAGCCGTCAAAAATAACAGCCCGTGAGCCTAGGAAATGCAAGGCATCACGGGCTTTTCTTTTTGCTCTTGCCGGCGTTTTTAAGCCGTCAGAATAAGCCGTCAAAAATTCTTGAAGCCCCGTCCGGCATGGCTTCAAGGGCATTGAACCATAAAGTAACCTACTTTACGAAAATCCGAGGGATATACAGAACACATGCTCCTGTTTTTGGGAAGCTGGCATCGAGTCGGGAGAGGCGCTGTTGATTTTATGACAATGTACACCAAGAGCGTCAGGCAGTACAGCCGGAAGCTGCCGGCCGACACCATGGACTTCCTTCGCTGGCTGGCCGGTGTCTATGCCAAGGTCAAGAAGACCACCTATGAGCGCTACAGCGGCATCGGCAGCCTCGGCAAGCTGACGCCGGGGTATACGGTGCTCAACGAGATGCGCGCATCAGGCATGCGCCAGGAGCTGGGGATGCCGGTGGTCTATTTCGAGCTGGCCATCCTGGATGCCCTGGCAGCCATCAAGAGCCGTTGGGGCGTTTTGCGGGACACACTGAAGCGCCTGGCCGCCTTTCATGAGGGTTTCACCAAGGAGGACAGAACCTACATCTACACCATCCTGAAATGGGGCAGTGTCTATGGGGCCATCCTGCAAGGAAAGCCCTATGAGGAGCCGAAATTGGTGAAGGGCCTTCCGGTGGACAAGCACCGCCTGAACAACTGGCTTCGCCGCCAGACGCGCAAACGCATGGGAAAGATACAGGTGATGCGCGAGGATGGCTTCACGGTGTCGCCCAAGGCCGGCTACTCCTACAAGAACGGCATCATGCGGATCGCAGGGCAGAAGCCGCGAAAGCGTGTGGAGATTCCCCTGCGTGACGGACGTCGGTTCGACCGTCAGCTGCACGTGGAGCTCAGGGAAGATTATATCATCCTGACGGCTCCCGTGACAAAGGAATCGTCCCTGCCAGAAGGATGGACGAATGAGATTTTCGTCCATATCGGCAACATGGATGCGCTCACCC
>JAFSWY010000239.1 GCA_017444295.1 Selenomonadaceae bacterium
AAGCATTTCGATATCGTCCATCACATGGCCTACACGGATATGAGGTACCAGCTCCCGAACCTCCTCTGGCTGGGGAAGGAATCTCCGAGACACTGCGAGAAGATCCGGAAAAACGAGCCCGGCATGCAGATCTATGTCGCAATCTTCGCCATGGACAGCAAGACCGCCATTGCCATCCCCTACGGAAAAGAGCTCCTGGAGAACCAGTTGAAGGATATGGCGGAGCAGATGCAGAAAATGAGCTGGGTCATCCTCACGGCAGCGGGCAGCGACGCAGGCCATCTCATCTGTATCTGCAAGAGCAGGAACGATGCGGATATCTCCCGGCTGGCAGAGTCCGCCGTGGCAAAATACGGCTATATCGAGACGCAGGAAGCACGCATCTGGCTCCACATGCAGGCGGGGCTCTGCCTCCTGCCGGAAGCCGACGATTCCCTGAGCCACGCCATCGAGTGCGCCCATGCGGCCAGCCACGAAGCGGAAAAGACCAACACCCATGTAAAACTATTCGATGCCGCCCTGCAGGAGGAGCTCGTCTTTGCCCAGAAAATCGAAGGCTGTATGGAGCGGGCACTCAAGGAAGGCGAGTTCCATGCATGGTACCAGCCAAAATACAATCTGGAAACCCACAAGATCACCGGTGCAGAGGCTCTCGTCCGCTGGCAGAGCAAAGAAATGGGATTCCTGTCCCCCGGAAAGTTCATTCCCCTTTTTGAGCGCAACGGCTTCATCATCCCCCTGGACCACTTTCTATTGGAGGAGGTCTTCCGCCTCCAGAAAAGATGCCTTGAGGAAGGCAGGACGCCCGTGACGATCTCCGTCAACCAGTCCCGCCTCCATATGACCGAGGAAGACTATCTGGAGAAGATGAGAGCCCTGGTCAGGAAGTACAAGCTGCCAAAGGGCCTGATTGAGCTGGAACTCACGGAAACCGTCTTCGGCGATTTCGACCAGAAGGCGCAGAGAGAGCAGGCGGCAAGCACCATCCATGCCCTGAAGGAAATGGGGTTCACTATCTCGGTGGATGACTTCGGCTCCGGATATTCCTCCTACACCCTTCTGAACTATCTGCCCATGGATGTCATGAAGATCGACCGGTCCCTTCTGGTTGCCTCCGATGATTCCGACCGCATGAGGAGCATCCTCGGAAATATCATCCAGCTGGGCAGGCTTCTGAACATGAAAGTCCTCTGCGAGGGCATCGAGACCAAGGAACAGGAGCAGCTTCTCCTGGAACTCGGCTGCGAATACGGGCAGGGCTTCCTCAACGCCAAGCCCATGCCGGAGGCTGACTACCTCGCTTTTTGGGAAGCGCATTGCTGAAAAATGGATGAATACAGTACCAGAAACTGGAGATGAACATGGATCATGAAGTTGCAAACAAAAACCATCCTATGCTTTGATGCCGCGATAATTTCCGTATGCATCCTCTTGACTTTCCTGGGGTATCGTGCGGCCAATGACGGCTTCGAGGCCGCGCTGGAGGAAAAGGCCCACAGCGACCTGCATCAAGCCAAAGCCCTGCTGGAACTGTACTATCCGGGGCCCTGGTATCTGAAAGACGGTCTTCTGTTCAAGGGAGAAAGACAGATGGACGGTGCTTTCAATGTGGTTGACCAGCTGAGCAGGATGAACGGCAACAACGTCACCATCTTCAACGGGGATACCCGTGTGGCCACAACTTTCCCCCGGGAAGACACGGACTCCTCCGAGAAGCCGGTCGTCGGGCATCCGGTCTCCGGATCCATCGAGCCCTCCAGCAAAACACGCGCCGTTGGCACAAAGGCCTCAGAAGAAGTAATCCATACCGTACTGGAAGACGGGAGCTACTTCCGTGGAGAGGCCCAGGTATTGGGAAAGAAATACTTCTGCGTCTACGCTCCCATCGAGGATCCCTCGGGAAACCGTATCGGCATGCTTTTCATGGGCATCCCAAAGGCATCCGTGGATATCCTGCAGAGTTCCTTTCTCAAATCCACTGTGACCTTGACCATCGTGCTTGCCCTGGCCATCTCCATCCTCATGGTTCTCTGGCTGCGGCACTCCATCACACAGCCCATCCTGCGATTGAAGCAATCGGCGGAATCCTTTGTGGAGAGAAGCAGGGCAAAAAGCGATCTGGATGTGCTCCAGTTCGAGGACCCGGATATCCACACCCATGACGAAATCGAGGATCTGTCCACGGCCCTTACCACCATGTGCGACAATATGAAAGACTATGCCAAGAAGCTCATCCTCGCCGACAAGGAAGTCGATACGCTGAAGGAAACCATCCTCAAGATGGACACCCTTGTCTATCAGGATGCCTTGACGGGTGTGGGCAACAAGGCTGCCTACGAAAACATCATGGCCCACATGGACTGGGACATCCTGGCACAACGGGCCGATTTTGCCATTGTCATGACAGATTTGAACTATCTCAAGAGAATCAATGATACCTTCGGTCACGAGCACGGAAATTCTTACATCATAGGACTATGCAGCTTGTTGAAATCCTTTTTCCCCAATGCCCTCATTTTCAGGATTGGGGGGGACGAATTCGTTTCCTTCCTCCAGGGAGAGGATATCGCTGCCTGCCATGATGCCGTACAAATGCTCAAGCAGAAAATGACAGACCTGCAGGGCTCCAGTCTGGAGCCCTGGGAAAAGATTTCCGCGGCAATCGGCATGGCTGTGTATGACCCTGCCAAACACACAAATGCCCACGATGTATTCAATGAAGCCGATGAGAAAATGTATGCCAACAAAAGAGCCATGAAGGCCGAAAGGAAATAATACCCCCGGAACAAAAAAAGGCTTGCCGGAACTCCCGGTTCCGTGCAAGCCTTCTTTTTCCCTTTACGGCTCCAGCCGTATCAATCCCGGCTGCTCAATCTGCCAGCTGCCGTTCTTGTTGACGAAAATAGCAGGAAGCTTGACCTCCACATGCCGGTACACAGCCCCCGGCCCGCCATTCTCGAAATTCGAGGCGAAGGTTTCCTTCAGCCCTCCCTCACGATAGAGCTTCTCATCATAGGAGATATTCGGCCTTGGCACCACCGCAAACCTTCCCTCTTCCTCGGGAAGCGGCCATGCCCAGTAGATGCCGTCTGCCACGTTTTTCTCCTGCGTGAATTTCGGCGGCATCTCGCCACGGTTTCCGCCCGGGCTGCTGGGAAAAAGACAGCGAAGCAGGATCAGCTGATGCAATTCCACAAAGTTCTCGCAGGCAATGTCGGCTTTCGGTATGTCCATGCTGCGGGCCAGGCTGTTGAAATCCTCCAGGAAAGGCTGCCAAACGGAACGCTTCACAGGGGGAGGCGCCTTCCCTTCCTCCTTCGGGAAAGACAGCACGCTTTTTTGTTCTTCCTCCTCTTTTTTTTCCTGGGCATCCGTTCCACCCTGCTCCGGCATGAGAATGGACTGCAGCGTCCGAAGTTCCATTGTCACGGCCTTCACATCCCCGGTCAGGCGCTGCAGCTGTTCCACATGCTCCTTCGCCTGATGCTGGACGGTCCAAAGATATGCCACTGCAACAAGCAGCAGCACACCGAGGACAATGCAGAGAATAACCAGCACATCACGGAACACCGGCGGCAGGATCCCTTCCGGCTCCGGCAGCACAGGAGCCTCCGGCGCTGCCATCGCCGCCCGCGAAGCAAGGCACAAAACCGCAAAAAACACCGCCGTCATGACTCGATTGAGGAAGACTCTTCCCTCTACCATATCGACCACATCCTCTTTCACTTAGGAATTTTAATTACATATATTTTATTCGATACGGACAAGAAATTCCCTTCCTGGCCGAGAAAAAAGAGACTGCCGATTCTGGCAGTCCCGCTTATTCCTGTGCATTTTCTCTCAAAGAAGATGCTTGCGCAAGTCCTCGCCGCTCCTGGGAGACAGATAGGCCGGGGGAATATCCAGCACCGTCCTGCATCCCGTCTGCCCCTCCTTCGCCAGCCGATAGGCGGCACGGGCATAAGCAATGAGGACGCTGGTGGTGAACTCCGGGTTGGAGTCCAGTTTCAGGTTGAACTCAATGATATGGCTATGCTCCTTTTCATGTCCCGTCTTTCCCGAACGGATGACAAAACCACCATGGGCAAGGCCGCCGTGGTTTTTCAGAAGCTCTTCCTCCGTGATAAAATGCACCGTCGTATCGTAGTCCGCGAAATAGTTCGGCATGGTCTTGATTTCCTGCTCCACCTGAGCCGCATCGGCACCCTCCTCCAGGACAACGAAGCACTCCCTCGTGTGCTTCTGCCTTGTGGACAGTTCCGGATTGCTGCCGGAACGGACGGCTTCCAGGGCACTCTCCACCGGAACCGTGTACTGCTTGGCATTCTTCACGCCCTTGATGCGCCGAATGGCATCGGAATGCCCCTGGGACACGCCCTTCCCCCAGAAGGTGTAGTCCTTGCCTTCCGGGAGGATGGCATTGCTGTAAACCCGGGCCAGGGAAAAGAGCCCAGGATCCCATCCCACGGAAATGATACCGATATGTCCCGACTCCTTTGCGGCCTTGTCCACTGCCGCATAATGCTCCGGGATGCGTGCATGGGTGTCGAAGCTGTCAATCACGTGGAACAATTTTGCATACTGCGGTGTCTGCACCGGAAGATCTGTGGCGCTGCCGCCGCAGAGAACCATGACATCGATCTTGTCCTTCCATGCCTCCGCATCCTTGACGTTCACCACCGGAACCCCTGCCGAGGCGATCTTCAAGCGCGACGGCTCACGGCGCGTGAACACCGCCGCCAGTTCCATATCCTCATTGGCGGCAACGGCGCACTCCACGCCGCGCCCCAGATTGCCATATCCAAGAATGCCAATACGAATCCCCATAGGATTTCCTCCTTACACTTTTGCTACATCTTCCTCGGTCAGGGATTCCAGTCCCTTTCCGCCGAGCTTCGCCTCTGCCTCGCCGGTCTTGTTCACGCGGAAAATCATGTAGGCGCTCTTCTTTCCCGCGAAGGCATACATGTAGTCGATGTTGATTTTCGCCTCGTCGAACTTCTCCAAGAGCGCATCCAGGCCCCCTGCCACGTCCGGGATGGCGAATACCAGCACCGGCTTCAGGGACGTGATGAAATGCGCCTCGTTCAGCACATTCGTCGCCTCATAGACATCGTTCACCAGCATCCGCACGATGCCGAAATCCTTGGTATCCGCCACGGACAGGGCACGAATGTTGATGTCATGCTCCTTGAGGACTGCCGTCATCTTCTTCAGCATGCCCGGCTTGTTCTCAAGGAATACGGAAATCTGCTGCACGCTCATCTTCTGCACCTCCGTTATACTCAAATCTTCCTGTTGTCAATGACGCGGACGGCCTTGCCCTCGCTCCTGGCAATGCTCTTGGGGGCCACAAGGGAGACCTTTGCCTTGATGCCGAGGATATTCTTGATGCCATTCTCAAGTTCCCTGCGGCGCTCGTCAATCTCGCTGACGCTGTCCGTGAACATCTGGGGCATCAATTCCACCTTCACGTCAAGGGTATCCGTATTGTTCACCCGGCCAATGATGATCTGGTAGTTTGCCGCATAGCCATGGTTCAGGAGCACGGTCTCGATCTGGCTCGGGAACACGTTCACGCCACGGATGATGAGCATGTCGTCGGAGCGTCCCCTGGGCTTCATCATGCGCACATGGGTGCGACCGCAGGAGCATTTCTCACGAGTGAGGACACAGATATCCCGCGTGCGGTAGCGAAGGAGAGGGAATGCCTTCTTGTCCAGGGAAGTGAAGACCAGCTCCCCCTGGCTGCCCTCCGGCAATACCTCCCCCGTGTCGGGATCGATGACCTCCACCAGGAAATGGTCCTCATTGATATGCATGCCGCGCTGCTCCGAGCACTCAAAGGCAACGCCGGGGCCGGAAATCTCCGTGAGTCCGTAGATATCATAGGCCTTGATGCCGAGGGTCTTCTCGATATCCCGCCGCATTTCCTCCGACCATGCCTCCGCGCCGAAGATGCCGATTTTCAAGGGGATGTCGTCGGGCCCGTAGCCCATCTCCTTCATGCTCTCGCCGAGATAGGCGGCGTAGCTGGGCGTGCAGCCGAGAATCGTCGCCTTGAGGTCCATGATGAACATGACCTGCCGCTCCGTGTTTCCGGAACTGGCGGGAATCGTGAGGCAGCCCACCTTGTGGGAGCCGCCGTCCAGCCCCGCGCCGCCCGTAAAGAGCCCGTAGCCGTAGGCCACATGGCAGACATCCTCATTGGTGCCCCCCGCCGCCATGATAGCGCGGGCGCAGCACTCATCCCACATGTCGATGTCCTCCCGGGTGTAGAAGGCGATGACCCGCTTCCCCGTGGTGCCGGAAGTGGAATGGATGCGCACGCAGTCCTTGAGCGGAACGGCCAGGAGCCCATAGGGATAGGCGGCCCTGAGATCCGCCTTCGACAGGAAGGGCAGCTTGCAGAGGTCTTCCGCAGATTTTACATCCTCCGGACGAACCCCCTTTTCCTCCATCTTGCTCCGATAGTAGGGGACATTGTCCCATACATAGCGAACCTGCCGAAGCAGTTTCTCATGCTGAAGCGCCTTGATCTTATCAACGGGCGCACACTCGATTTCCTCTTGAAAATACCGTTCCATAAATTTACCTCCTACGCCGCATAAGTGGCCATGGAAACTTCCGTGATACCGTTCTTCATGCCGTCGACCATCTTTTCAACTTGCCCCATAACCTCGTCCGAATAGGACACCGCACCGCATTGCGTGCAAACACGGGACGGAATGCCCTTGATGATATATACACGCCCTTCAATGTCAATCGTGAAAGTTGTCAGCCTTTCCTCTGTTTCGCCCTTGCATGTGAAACAAGTCATTCTTGCACCGCCTTTCTTGTCTTCAGGTCACCCTCCCATTTTTCCATGCTTGGCCTGTATGCTGTGACAATCCATATCCGGCCCTCCCCAATCCCGCAAACCACATGGAGGCCGTTTCCAAGAACCAGGCGGCTTGGGTATAGGTAATCATTGGGATACTCTTCAATTGTCTCCCCTGCCATAATGGCATCTTTAACTTCCTGCCTTGTGATTCCCCTTTGCAAGATTCTTTTGGCAGTTTGGGAGGGGTAATTTTTTCGGTCAGTGGTGTTTAGAGCCGCGCAACCACGACAACTCTATCCTCCGGCGAGACATTGAGAATATCTAACGCCTCGTCAGGACTCCAGCCTTTCTTGGCAACGAGCGCACGGACGTTGTTCACAATGGTATCGACACGTCCCTTATTGATGCCCTCATCAAAACCCTCTCGTCTCTGCTCTTTGAGTTCCATCATCAGCGTCATATACTCCACCCTCGTTTCGTTGTGTTGTTTCAGTCGCTCCACCTCGGCGGCGATGTCCTGCGTGAACTTGCCCTCGGCGGCCTTGCCGTCAACATAGGCGAGGAAACTCTCTATGTCCTCATCCACCTCACCAGTAGTGCCTTTTGTGTTCAGGAAAATCTTCACCGTCTCGTCCCCAAGTTCCAAGCCGTCCTGCTCGTGGCACAGGTTGGTGAAGGTGTAAATCTTGCGGTCATTGTCGGGGAAAGGGTCAAAGGTACAGATGAAAATGACGAAGGACTTTTTGAGTTCGATGTAGTCCTTGCCTTTGCCCAGCACATTGAGGTCTATCATGGCTTGGTAGTAGCGGGTGCGCTTTGGAAGCCAGCCGAGGGACTTGTCTGCCGTCTGCATCTCGATGTCGATTATCGTGCCGTCCTCCGTCACCACATAGACATCCAGCCGGATGCTCTTCTGCGTGGGGCTTGCCTCCATGGTCTTTTCGGCCTCTGGGTAGATGATGTCCTTCACCTTGATTCCGAGGAGTTTTGTGATGAGCCACATACAGAGCCGCTTGTTCTGCATGACCTTCTGGAAGAGGAAGTTGTCCCGAATGGTCAGCTCCTCCCATTCCTTTATCCGCGCCATTGGTGTGTAGCCTCCTTTTTCTCAATTCTACAACGGTTATCGGCTAGTGGCAAGGGAAAGTTTAGGATTGCTCTCCCCTCGGTCGCGGCGAGGACAGGGCATCGAACTCCGACGCACTGCCATATTCCCGGCAAAAAGCCCATGTTGGCACTTACAATAGACGACTAACCGGTCACCAAAAAGTACAGTTGCACACCACGAGAAAATTTTTCGTAAAAAACAATCTCCTTTTGCCCTGCAATGAAAATCGGCATAGCCGAACCACGTTCCGCTATGCCGATTCTGTCCCGCTCTGTCAAGAGGGTTATGCCAGCAAGGGCTTGCAAGCCTCTGCCAATTTGTCCTTTGCCGCCTGTGCCTCGGCAAGATCCTTGCCAAGGGTCGTGAAATACGTCTTGAT
>JAFSWY010000240.1 GCA_017444295.1 Selenomonadaceae bacterium
AAGAAATCTTCGGTCTTGCGGATGCCCGCACGGGCGCGCTCCTCCGCCGTACCGGAATCGATGCCCCAGATGCGCTCTGCATAGCGGGCGAAGCGCTCGGGATCGTCCGCGTAGACATAGCGAGCCCAGGAACCCCACAGGGCCGTCAGGGATGCGCCGTGGGTCACATCGAACCTGCCGCCCAGTTCATGGCCCAGCTTGTGCACGGAGAAATCCTTCTTGCGTCCGAGCTCGGTGAACCCATTGTGGGAAATGCTGCCGCACCACATGATCTCGCTCATGGCATCGTAATCCTTGCGGTTCACGATGGCAACGCGGGCGCTGTCGATGACATTTCGCAAAAGAGCCTCCGCCACGAGGTCAGTGAAGGAGTTCCCCTTGATGGGGGTGAAGTAGCGCTCCATGGTGTGCATCATGATGTCACAGATGCCGCAGGCGATCTGCTTCTTGGGAAGGGTGAAGGTGAGCTCCGGATTCATGAAGGCGATGGCGGGGCGGTTGAGCTCGGAGTTGAGCCCTGCCTTCTTGCCCAGTTCCTCGTTGGTCAGCACCGCAGAATCGCTGGTCTCGCTTCCTGCGGCGGCAATGGTGAGTACCGAGCCGAAGGGCATGGTCTTGGTGAGGGGAGCCTTCCCGGTCCAGAAATCCCAGATGTCCGTGCCGGGATTGGCCACCCCATGGGCGATGGCCTTGACGGTATCGATGACGCTGCCGCCGCCGATGGCGAGGATGAAGTCCGCCTTGCAGGAGAGGGCCTCACGCACTCCCTCGCGGGCAAAGGAGAGGCGCGGGTTCGGCTGGACACCGCCCAACACCTCGAAGGCAAGCCCGCTGGAGGTGAGACAGCGTTCCACACGGGCCAGCAGACCGCTTTTCACGACACTGCCGCCACCGTAGACGATAAAGACGCGGCGCCCCCCGTACTGGCGGATCTTTTCGGCGACCTGCAGTTCGGCATCGCGGCCGAAAATAATCTCCGTCGGGCTCTTGAATGTAAAGTTTTGCATGAAAATCCCCCTCATTTTTTATTTTTATGATAATGTGCCAAAATGGACCGGCTGTATTCCCTGTCCGGCCAGTCTGGCCAATACATCAGCATCGCATACACCGGCGAACTCTCCCTCGTAGTCGTGCTGCCAGCCGGAAGCCTGCGCCAGTATCCTGTTGTCCAGCCCCGGATGCAGCATGACCTCCACGACGCCCTCCGGGAAACGGGCGGCAAGGTCCCGCATGAAATCCGCGGTCACAGCACCGCCGGCCACCTGCCCGACGAAATGCCCCGGAAAGGCGAATCCCTTGGCGCGGGCCAGGCGCCTGTCCTGCAGGGCCAGCGCTTCCAGGCCGAATTTTCCCACCAGGTCCCCCAGCCCCGGCCAGGGGGTAAAGGGGTTCCCATAGATCCCCCGGGAAATGCGCACCCGCCGGATATGATGCCTGGCGGCCAGCTCCAGCACTATGGGAAAAATCCCCGGCAGCATGTGCAGGTGCTGGTGGCTGTCCACATGGGTGGGGCGAAGGCCTGCATCCAGGATTTTGTCCAGCTGGGCATCCAGTTCCCGGGTGATGTCCTGCCGGGAAATGTGTCCCTGCAGATACTGGCGGATAAAGGCTCCGTGGTCGGGCAGGAAATGTCCCCCGGGCATCACCAGAGTGGGCACCTCGGAAGGAGCCAGCACCGGTGTGCCGTCCACCAGGGTAAGATGCACGCCGACTCCCAGCTCCGGAAGAGACTTGGCCAGCTGCACCGCCTCGTCAAAGGCAGGCTCTCCCGGCATCAGGGTGGCGGAGCGCAAGGCTCCCTGGCTCACGGCACGGGCCACCGCTTCGTTGATCAGGGCATGACGACCGAAATCGTCTGCGTTGATGATGAGTTTCTTCATTTGCTTCACGAATCCCTATTCCTGTTTCCTTCGCATCATATAGGCGCAAGCATAGATCATTGCTGCAGATTCTGCCATGTATCTGGACACTTTGGCCGGATTGAAGGGCTGTGTCTGGTGCTTCTTCCTGCCGGTGCCGTCCCCGGAGGGCGGCGTTGGGGCAGGTGCCACAAAGGGGGCAGAGAGCCACTTGACGAAGCCGGAATCCCCGAAACTCCAGAATCCAAAGCACAAGGTCCCTGCCAGTATGGCCGCGCCCAGCGTATGCGGGACTCTCCGCAGGGAGGGGCAGCGCCGCAGGATGTTCTCCCGCAGATATGCCCAGTGGCAGCTGATATGGAAGGCCAGCAGCAGCAGGGATATGGCCCCCAGGAACTTATGCCAGGGCTTCAGGAAGAACCATCCGATGCCGAACTGTCTGGCACACAGGATGCCGGTGACGATCATGGCCAGCCAGACAAGGAGGAACAGCATATTCCCCCAGTCCCGCCAACCCTTTTTTCGCCTGCCGAACCCTGTCAGCCATTTTTGGTTCAGCCAGACATGCCAAAGGGAAAAGCCGAAAAGCACCAGCCCGCCCCACACATGGTAGTCCACAGAGATGAGATGGCACTTGAAGAAGGTGGTGATGAAAATAAATAACAGTACATCCAAACAGAATCGCATGTTGTCCCCCCTCTCAGGCATTATATCACAAAGCGGACACCATGGCTATGAGGGGACATCCACAACGCTTTCTGCTCTGAGTTTTTCTTTGACATTGCTGCTTTCATGATATACAATGAATATCATAAGGGAAAGGAGCAGTGGCAATCATGGACGTTGTGCTTAACAAGTGGGGAAACAGTTTGGGCATCAGGATTCCCCATGAATTGGTGGATGCCTTCAAATTCCATCCCGGCTCCCGTGTCAGAATCTCCGCCAATGACTCGAAAATCACCATAGAACCAGCTGTTTCCATAGAAGCTCTCTTTGAATCGCACTATGGCAAGCCAATGGCTTCCATAAGCCGTGAAGAAGTCGGAACCTACGGTGAGGTTGACTGGGGCAGCGATGTTGGAGGTGAGGTCATCGAATGAAGCAGGGAGATATTGTTTGGGTAAACCTCAATCCGGTTGCAGGCCATGAACAGGGAAATTTTCGCCCTGCTATCATTGTTGACCGTGATGAGATTCCCTTGCCAAG
This sequence comes from Selenomonadaceae bacterium, assembly GCA_017444295.1. Lineage (GTDB taxonomy): Bacteria > Bacillota > Negativicutes > Selenomonadales > Selenomonadaceae > UBA3796. Next base: position 3,066 of record JAFSWY010000240.1, read on the forward strand.
CAATTTGCATATCGTAGTCCCTATCACATCCAAAAGCAAAGGTTACCCGCTGGAACTTCCACTGCCTCCGGGCATGAAGACTTCAGGCTATGCCCTTCCGTTTCAGGTTCGCACCCTGGATGTGATAAATAGGCAGGCAAAGTTTGTGGAACATGCTCCGCAATCTTTTGTAGACCGGTGTTGCAGTATCACCGCACAGTTGATAAAAAGCTGACAGTTCCCATCTCTGCCCAAGGCAGGGATTTTCTTTTATCTTCCATATGCCTATGAGTCCATGTCAGTGAGCAAATGGCTGGCAGGGAATGGAAATAATTTTCATGGGAAGAAGGTGTGGCTGGAAGGGGCAGGAGGAGAAAGGGGGCGGTTCGTAGAATAATATCAAGGAGCAGGAATCCTGCAAATGAATGGAAACGAAGAGCAGAAGAGGGGAGTGGGTATGTATGAAATGGTGGCGCAGTTTGATTGCGGTATGCTGCCTGGTGGCGGCATTTGCCATGCCCGTGAGTGCGGAGAAGGTGGACTGGGCGGACAAATCCTATGACTTTACGAAGGTGCAGCGTGCCCTGGTATATGATCTGACCTTCGACGAGAACTTGGAACTGGACAATGACTTGATGGAGCAGGTGCTCCAGGAGGACTACATGAAAAATGCGGCCCGCCCTCCATACAAGGTGATAGACCCGGCGAAGGCGCAGGTATTGTCGCCGGAAGACCCGCATCTGGCGGCGGATGTCTATATCACGGCGGAGCTCGTGAAATGGCATGATGACTCCTATGTCAAGCCGGGCTACACATCCTATGAGACCAGGACGTCGAAACGGAAGAAACATCATTCGGACGGCTCCACCACGGAAGAAACCTATGACATTACGGTACCGGTCTATCACTCGGAGGAGATCGTCTATACCTCCACGGTGCGCTTGCGCTTCGAGGTATATGATTCCAGGACGGGAAAGCGTGTGATGGCGCGGGACGAACTTCGGGAGCGGGATAACTCCAGGCATGGGCAGCAGGGGATCTTCGGCCGCATCAGCAAGTCCTTTTTCGACGACCTCGGCAAGAAGATGAAGGAAAAATGACGGTTCTGTAACGTTGTTACAGATTTCGATGGTTTTTCGTGAAACATCCTTCCAAGCGCGTTCAACTGCGTTGAATTGCGAAGAAACATGTGATACATTTAAACACAAGGAAGGGGTGCTTCCCCAAAGGTCAAGACGAAAAGAAAAAGGAGCGTTTCACCATGAGAAAAATCATTCTTCTGTGTTCTGCCGGTATGTCCACGAGTATGCTTGTAAAGAAAATGCAGGAAGCCGCGAAGGCGGAGAGCTATGACTGCGAGATTGCTGCCTACCCCATGTCCGAGGCGAAGGAGAAGGCATCGGATGCGGATGTCATCCTGCTGGGGCCGCAGGTCCGCTTCAACAAGGGAAAGATCCAGGAGCTGTGCCCGGGAATCCCTGTGGATGCCATCGACATGAAGATGTACGGGCGCATGGACGGCAAGTCCGTGGTTGCCATGGCGAAGAAGATGATCGGCGACTGATCGCGCTCCTGTCCCATCCCCTGCAGGCATGACATTTTGTGTATCTTTGTATATATGGGAGGAACTTTCGGGGAAGATGTCGAATGGGTATCAGGAAAGGTAATGATACCCATTCGATCATCGGCGACGGAGGAGTTCATATGGCGGGACTGTTGAAGCGATTGCAGGAAAAGGAAGGGTTCTCTGAGACGGAGCGCATTGTTGCGGACTACATGCTGGAGCATTTTCGTGAGCTTGCCAATTTTTCCACACGCCAGCTTGCGAAGAATACCTTCACGAGCTCGGCGGCAATCGTCCGGTTCAGCCAGAAACTGGGCTTCGAGGGGTACGCTGACTTCAAGATACGCTTCCTGGCGGAAATGATGCAGCAGACCAGTGAGCCAAAGGAGAGGTTCTTCTCGGAGAAGGATACCATCCCTGACCTCATCGGCAAGATCATGCACATGGGGACCGGGGCCATCAAGGAGACACATGATCTTCTGGAGCCTGCTTCCGTCGTCCGCACGCTTCATCTGCTGAGCAAGGCGAAATATGTGGACTTCTATGCTACGGGAAATAATCTCCATACCGCATGCATGATGTCCGACGGCCTGGTGCTTGCGGGCAAGTATTCCACGGTCCACATGTCCATGGCCATGCAATACCTCCAGGCAAAGGATGTGCCGAAAGACCATCTGTCGGTTTTCATCACTCGCACTGGGGAAAATCGCCTGCTGGCGCAAATCGCGCAGGAACTGCACCGGCAGGGGAATTCCATCCTGTGCATCACGGCCCACCCGAAATCCACCATCGCAGGTTTTGCCGACGAGGTGCTTCGCGCCGTTTCCGCGGAGGATATGGAGGAGGGAGGACCGCGTATCTTCCTGATGTCCTCCTTCTACATTCTGAATGTGATCTGGGCGGCGCTCGTCACCAGATCGGATCTCTCTGCGGTACACAGGAAGAGCGAATGGCTGTCCAAGAATTTCCATTATTGAATATGTAGGGCGTGTTGAAAAACACTGTTTCGTTGCAATATGCAGTTTCCGTTTTTCAATACGCCCTAGGAAGAGAGGCTGACGCTGAGAATTCACGTCGGCTTCTTTTTTATTTTCTGTAATGTGTAACAGTGTTACAAAAACCGGCGGTTTTCGGGGAAAGTCCTGTAGCATTGTTTCAAGATGGCCGGGAAGCATTGAAGCGGGAAATTCTCTGTGTTAATATAAAATCAACTTAAGGGACCGGAATCCATGCAGGGCAAATGCAATCCCTCGCTTGGACATCGGAAACAGAAAATATTTATTGGAACAAAAGAGAGGGGAAAAAGATGAGCAAACAAGAGATTTTTGACAAGTTTCTCGAATTCATGGCGAACTTCGCACAGCTGCGGGGGGTTGTTGCCCTGCGTGACGGGTTTATCATGACGACACCTTTCACCATTGGCGGATCGCTCTTCCTGTTGATCGCAAACCTGCCGATTCCCGGCTATCCGGAATTCATGGCATCCATTTTCGGATCGGACTGGACAGCGCCGCTGAATGCCGTGGCGGGAGCAACCTTCAACGTATTGGCCCTCGTTGTGGTCATGGCCATCACCTACAAGTTTGTGGCGAATGAGGGCTGTGATGCGAGCATGGCATCGCTTCTCGCACTTTCCACATTCCTCGTCCTCATGCCTCCCGAGATCGTGACGGAAGGCGGCGAGGTAGTCGGAGGTATCATTCCGAAAACCTGGGCGGGCAGCAACGGTGTCATCACGGCAATCCTCGTGGCCTTCTATACCGGATATCTCTTCTGCTACTGCGAGAAGCACCACATCACCATCAAGATGCCGGATTCCGTTCCCAGCGGTGTGGCAAGGGCTTTCGAGGCCTTGATTCCCGGCATTGCGCTCTTCACTTCGGCTTCCATTCTCTATGGCCTCTGCCATTATTTAGGTGCAACCACCGTGCCGGAGCTCATCTTCAAGCTCATCCAGACGCCCTTGCAGGGCCTTTCGGACAGCCTGGGCGGCGGTGTCATCATCGTCGGATTGCAGAGTATCCTCTTCTGGGCCGGTGTGCATGGCCCGAATGTGGTGGGCGGCGTGGTCAGCCCACTGCTCATTGCAAACTCCCTGGACAACCAGCAGATCCTGGATGCAGGCGGACAGCTTCTCGGCAATCCTGCCGCCCATATCATCACGGCACAGGTCAATGATGTCTTCGTGAAAAGCGGCGGCTGCGGCCTGACCCTTGGGCTCATCATCGCGGCTCTTCTGGTGGCAAGGTCCAGCCAGATGAAATCCCTGACCCGCATGGCCATGGTTCCCGGTTTGTTCAATATCAACGAGCCCATCATCTTTGGCCTGCCCATCGTGTTCAATCCCTATCTGCTCATTCCCTTTACCCTTGTGCCGCTCCTTGCGATGGTCATCACGTATCTTTCCATCACCATGGGTTTCATGGCTCCCTTCAGTGCCGTGCAGGTGCCCTGGACGACACCGCCGATCATTGCAGGGTTCCTGCTCAATGGATGGCAGGGGGCTGTTGTGCAGATCGTGAACCTGGTCATGGCCACGGCAATCTACCTTCCCTTCGTCAAGTCCCAGGACAAGGCATTTTTGGAGGAAGAGATGCAGGAGGCAGCGGAC
>JAFSWY010000241.1 GCA_017444295.1 Selenomonadaceae bacterium
CATGCCGATCGCGGCAATGATGACCAAAATCAATATCTTGTACGCTACCTTAATGTTGTTCATCCAACTCATCTTGACGCATCTCCTTCTTGCTTTTCGTGTCCGATGATCTTATCCTTCTCTTTTTCGACATTTGACTCAAAAGTCCTGCAAGATTGGTAAAATCCCTGAATGTGCCGTTTCGGATGCTCTGTGAGACAAATTCCCGTTGCAGAAGGTGAATCATCGCTGTCTCTCGAAGTATAGAAATATGGATGACTTCATTTGCGCAGCTTCCGCCGCTGCCGGCATCCGGGCAAGGATTTTCTTTCGCCGGCAGGATTTCTCCGCGGAACGGCGAAATCCTACCGTGGAGGTGTTTCACTTTGAAGAAATTAATGCTTATGGTTTTGATTGCTATGCTGCTGCCTTGGACTTCTGCACAGGGAGCAGGGCGCAAGATACTTTTCCTGCCGCACGATGACAGGCCCATTTCCTATCATCAGACGGTGGAGGTGGTGGAGGGCGCAGGCTATGAGATGCTTCTGCCCCCCAAGGAGATGCTCAGCAACGCCACGAACATGGGGCATCCGGAGGAGCTTTGGCAATGGCTGAGGGAGAATGCCCCGGCGGCAAAATCTGTCGTCATTTCATCCGATTCCCTGCTTTATGGGGGACTGATTCCTTCACGAAAGCATGAGGTGAGTCAGGAAGAGCTGGCCGAGCGGCTGGATAATTTTGTAAGGCTCCGCAGGGAAAATCCCGGTCTGCACATCTACGTCTTTGATTCCCTCATGCGGACTCCCTTTGAGGGATGGGTGGGCAATATTGAAGAGCCGGCCTACTACGAAACGTACGGGGCGCACATTTTCCAGTACACCCGACTGCTGGACAAGGGAGAGACGGGGAAGCTCGGCGCCTCCGAGCGCCGTGAACTGCAGGCACACGAAAAAGCCATTCCGGAGGAATGCAGGAAGGATTGGTTTGACAGGCGGCAGAAGAACCTCTCTGCCACCAAACGGTTGATGGATATGACCAAAGAAGGGGTCATAGACTATCTGATCTTGGGGCGGGACGACAACGCGCCCCTTTGCCAGACCCATAGGGAAAACAGGCAGATTCTGGCCTATGCGGAGGAAAAGAACCTGCCCAAGAGCAAATTCCAGTCCCTGCCGGGCATAGACGAATTCAACATCCTGCTGCTGAATCGGGCCATCAACGATATGACGGGGGATATTCCCTTTGTCTGCGTCCGCTATGGCATAGGCAAGGGGGGAGATACCATCCCGGAGTTTTCCGATGAGAAGATCTCCGACTCCGTGGAGGCAGCATTAAAGATTGCAGGGGGCCTTCGGGTCAATACCCCCAAGCGGGCAGATCTCCTGCTGCTGGTGAATACGGAGCTGAAGGGCAGAACCATCGACACGTTGAACACCTGTCCCACGGAGGCGGATTTCATACCGGACCTCAAGGCGGGAAAGGACACCAAGGCCTTCGTCAACATGACAGAGGAGGCCATAGCGGCGGGCTATCCCGTGGGTGTGGCGGATATTAAATATGCAAACGGCGCGGACAATGCACTGCTGAATCTCTTTGAGAAAAAGAATCTGCTCCGCCGTCTGCAGTCCTATTCCGGCTGGAATACCCCCACCAATTCCACTGGTTTCGCCCTGGGCATGGGGTTGCTCACAAGAAAGATGGACGCAGCCAGAAAGGACCATCTGCTGGCAGTGCGCTATCTGGACGACTGGGCCTATCAGGCCAATGTGCGCTCGTGGGTGGGCACGGAGCTGGTGAGAAATTTCGGCAGCTACAAGTATTATTACAAGCTGGATGACAAGCTCGACTTTGCGGAAAAGCGCAGCACAGAGCTCATGCGGGAATTTGCCAAGGCGCACATGCCATGGATTCCCACCGATTTCACCGTCAAACTCCCATGGCTCAGGATGTTTGAATGCGATATTGTTTTTCCCAAGTGAATAGGGAAGCGGAAGGCTTCATTTGGCAAGACTTCTGTTTGATCCGGAGAAGACTTGATGGTTCAAATTGACAGCGAGACATTGGCTATATTGGAATCCGTGAGGTGGTATCCGTCGGCTGCCAATATGCAGCCCTGCCGCATCGTCAAGGACGGAAACAAATATCATTTCTACGAGCAGCACAAAGAAGGATATCGAAACGCTTATGCCTGGGACGTGCAGAAAATCGATATGGGAATCGCTCTTTGCCATTTTATGAGCGTGACGGACGGAA
>JAFSWY010000242.1 GCA_017444295.1 Selenomonadaceae bacterium
GAACCTATGCCAATGTTCACATTGGGCAAAGGCGCGGCCAGCGCACTGTTCGCCATGAGCATGGCCCCCCCCAGGCATCCCAGGAAAACAAGCATATTCCAACGCTTCAACCGCCTACACTCCTTATCATCTACGGGAATCCTTCTTGAACATCGGCGGCACCTTCTGGACAAACTCCGAAAGAATACCGAATTGCTGGGAAAAAATGCCCATATCAACGGTACGCGTCAAAGACTGTCTCTGCAGACGCTCAATCTCTTCTTCATCGACAATCTCGGAAAGAAGTGTGATATTGTGCTCTGTCACTCCAAGAAGAAACACCCTGTCCGCTATCTCCACCAGACAGATCGACATTTTCGGCCCCAAGGGAAGGCTCTCCAGCAATCGGCCATTTCCATTGGACAAAGCCCTGCCAAAACGGCCGCCCAAAAAACGGGCAGCAAAATACGCCATGACCACCACAATGGCAAAAACCGCCAAAAGGCTCAAGAGATAGGCCAGAGTCGACCACCAGGAAACCGCAGACGGCATAGGGTCTGCCTTTTCATAACCGGAAAGATAACCGCCAGAAGGGGCAGCCTCATCGGCTGCCCATCCTGTTGTCGGATCGGCCAGTGCCAGCAATATCCCTACACCGATCACCAGTAAAATCCATTGTATTCTGTTCATCAACCAACAGCTTTGCGCACAGCCTCAAGCACACGGTCAGCCTGGAAAGGCTTGACGATGAAATCCCTGGCACCCGCCTGGATTGCCTCGATGACCATTGCCTGCTGCCCCATAGCGCTGCACATTACGATCTTCGCATTGGGATCCACTTTCTTGATTTCCTTGACTGCGCTGATTCCATCCATCTCCGGCATCGTGATATCCATCGTCGTAAGATCCGGCTTGAGTTCCTGGTATTTCTCCAGAGCTTTCATGCCATTCTCGGCCTCGCCCACGACCTCATAGCCGTTCTTCGTAAGGATATCCTTGACCATCATTCTCATGAACGCCGCATCGTCAACAACCAATACTCGTACTGCCATGTTTCATCTCTCCTCATCTTAAAATAATAGAGTACCCCATTCCATTTACATTTATTATATATGATATATCCCAAATCCTCAAGAGCTCTTATTGCCCTACTGAAGTTTTGCAGCTCTTTCGGCGGGAGTTGCTATATCCGTGATCCTCACGCCAAAATTCTCATCGATGACAACGACCTCGCCCTTGGCCAGGAATTTGCCGTTCACCTGAATGTCCACAGCCTCTCCTGCCAATTTGTCCAGCTCGACAATGGAGCCGTTCGTGAGTTCCAGGATCTCCTTGATGGACTTCTTTGTGCGCCCGAGTTCCACAGTGACCTGCAAAGGAACATCAAGGATAAGGCCAATATTCGCATCGTTGACCTGCACCGGCTCCATATTGAGCGGTGTAAACTGCGCGGCCTGCACGGGGACATTTGTTGCAACATGAGGCTGCATCGGCATGCCATAGCCGCCGTATCCCATAGGCGGAGCTGCCGCCATCGCCGGGGCTGCAGGCGCCATTTGTGGCGGGGGAGGCGCTGCCGGGGCCGGAGCAGGTGCAGGGGATGGCGCCGATGGCGGCGGTGGCGGAGCCGCTACAGGCGCAGGCGCAGGCTCTGGTTCCGGCTCGCTGCCGCCGCCCAAAATTGCCTCCACCATTTCCTTTGCCACATGCACCGGCAGGATCTGCATGATCTCACTGTCAATCAGCCCATCCACTTCCATACGGAAGGATGTCCGGACAATGGGGTCATCCTGTCCCACGATTTCCGTGACCTTGTCCTCGGAACCCAAATCAATGAGATTGACCTTTGGCGGCGAAATATCTATTTTCTTGTTGAACATGGTGGACAGGGACGTTGCCACGCTCCCCATCATCTGGTTCATGGACTCGCCAACGGCACTCATGTGTATCTCGCTGAGATCCGTATCCGGATTCGTCCCATCGCCGCCCATCATAAGGTCAGCAATGATTGCCGCATCCTGCGCCTGGATTGCCAGAACATTGTTGCCGTCAATTCCGATGGTATACCCCACCTCAACAATGAGGTACGGCATGGGATAATGCTCCTTGATCATGCTCATGGTGGCAATGGATACCGTCGGCGTCGTGATGGAAACCTTATGTCCAAGCAAGACCGACAGGGTCGTCGCCGCACTTCCCATGGAAATGTTGCCGATTTCCCCCAGGGCATCCTTCTCCATATCCGAGAGCACATCATCAAACTGAGATGAACTACTGTCCGAAGCACCATCTGCAGGGGCATCTCCTGCCCCCGCGTCTGCCGGTTCGGCTGCGTCCCCCGCAGGAGCATCACTGCTTTCAGGTGCCGGTGGAATACCACCGCCATTCAGCAGGGCGTCAATCTCCTCTTGGGAGATCATATCGTCACTCATCAGTATTTTCATCTCCTTCGTTAACTATTCCTGTGATCTGCACCGCCATTTTCTTTCCAGAGGTACCTGGCCGACAATAGAATTTATGCTTTGTTCCTATCCTGCACCTCAATGCATCATCCACCTTGGTATCAAGCTGCAGGACATCGCCAAACCCCAATGTCAGGAACTCGCGGATAGAGATATGGATGCTCCCCATTTCCACCACGAACGGTATCTTGGTACGCTCGATCTTGCGCTGCAAGATCTCCACCTGCTGGGGATTGTCATCCTTCGATACCGAAGATGCCACCCAGAACGTCGTCGTGAGTTTCGGCATGATCGGTTCCAGCACCAGATACGGAATGCAGATATTCATCATGCCTTCCACATCCCCCAGTTTCATCTGGACGGTGATGATGACCACCATATCACTGGGCGGAACAATCTGGGCAAACTGAGGATTGGACTCCGTCGCCTCTATTGTAGGGAAGAACTCCACCACATTCAGCCATGCTTCCTTGAGATGAGAAACCGTCGTATCAACGAAGCGCCGCATGACAGCCTCCTCAATCTCGGTAAGGACCCTGACCTTTATACCACTTTCTCCCGCACCGCCGAAAACCCTGTCGATAAAGGCAAAGGCAATCTCTGTATTGACCTCCAGAATGATATTTCCCTTGAGGGGCGGCACGGCCAACACGCTGATGACACTGGGATTTGCCAGAGACTGGACAAATTCCTGGTACGTAAGCTGCTCAACAGAGGCAACCTCAATGGATACCATGGTCCTGAGATGTGTTGACAAATAGGTATTCAAAAGACGTGCAAAGCTCTCATGCAGCATGTACAAGGTACGGATTTGATCCTTTGAAAACTTGTCCGGGCGCTTGAAATCGTAGCTTTTTACCTTTTTCTGTGTCTCTTCCGCCTTGACTTCCTCTGCGGAAACGGTTCCTTCTGAGAGTGCCGAAAGCAGTTTATCTATCTCAGATTGAGATAAGACGTCTTCTGCCAATCTTCACCCCCCTTTCTGTCTTTGTTGTTCTGCACAGTTCCTCCGGTTCCTTACTGGAGCAGGAAGCTTGTGATGTAAACATCATAGACAGATCCTTCACCAAGCTGCCCATTGATCTCTTCCTTGATCTTCTTCTTGAGGTCATCCTGCTTGGTGGCATCAAATTCCTCCAGCTTGGCAGAACGCAGCACCTGCAGGACGGTATCCATGATCTTCGTCTCCGCCACAGGCAGCACCTTGCCTTCTGCGATGATGTCCTTCTTGCCGGGATTCATCTCCAGTATGATGCTCGTCTTCAAGAATTTGCCGGCCTTCTGCCCGCCAACATTCACAAGGATGCCTTCCTTCGGGTCGCCGAGCTTTACGAACACACCGGGATCATGGAACTTGTTGCTGCCGCCTCCTTCCATTGCGGTATCCGCCATCAGTTTTGTCGTAACAAAAAAAGAGATGCCTGCCGCCAACACCAGTCCCACGATTACCAGGACTGCTATGAGTATGATTGGCGACTTCTTTTTTGGTGCCGGTTCAGGAGACTCTACTTCCTTTTCCTCATCCGCCATTGCGTTTCCCTCCACATTCATAATATCTTCCATTATACCAAACATTTCCCGTGAAACCAAATATTAGAGAGAAATTCTTGCACCTTCCTTAAAATTGCTTCAATGCACGCCGATACTTCATGACTCGCCGCACGATCTCGTCCATGGGTTCGTCAACAATCAGTTTCTTGCCGTTCGTCAGCGTGACCACAGTATCCGGAGTCTCCTCTATCGTCTCTATTACTTCGGCATTCAGCACAAATTCTCCTTTTTTCTGGGCTTCCGAATTGAATTTCGTCAATTTGATCATAGAAATCACTCCTTCGCAATTGGCACAAGCCTTACTATCCTTAATACTTCGTCATGAACCGGCCAGAATCCTTTTTCTTGCCATAAAAAAGAAAAAAAAGGGGGAAGAATCGCTTCTCCCCCTAAAGCATCCTCCTGTTTCTCAGGAAAGTCCCTCTCCCACACGAGTGATGTCGCCGATGGCAACCTGATACGTCTTGCCATTCGCATTTGCGATGACGGTAGGCTCCCCATCGGAAATGCTCACGCCTGTAACCTTGCCTTCCACCGCCGTGGACGTCTGTTTTACATTGCCCTCATCATCCGCTTCGCTCGTCGTGACTGTCCATTGCAGATCCTGGCCGATCATACTGCTGAGCTGGCCGACCAGCACCGATGTATCGAGATTTCCCACGAGTTTCGTCACATTCGTGATGCCCTCCGACACATTCGTCATCTGTTCCAGTGCAGAGAACTGCGCCAGTTCTGCAACGTACTCACTGTTGTCCTGGGGATCCAAGGGGTCCTGGTACTGAAGCTGCGTTACCATGAGCTTCAGGAATGCATCCTTGTCCAAGGCACTGTTGACGCCCGTCGCACTGGTCTTTGTGCTGTTGTATGCTTCCACGGATTGCGTTACGCCATCCACGGTAATGGTATTCAATGAATTCGACATGCCCTTTCCTCCCGTATCAAACTAGTGTTACACTAGATAGTTTACACCGTCTTCCACCGAATCCTCTGCCAGATTTTCCACCGAGGAAAGATCTGCAGTTGTCTCCTCAAAGGTATCCATATCCGCCTTCAGGCTGCGCAAAGGTGCCGAGGAATTCCCCTGCCCTTGCTGCTGCCAGGCTTGCTGCCCCTGCTCCTGGGGAAGCTGCCCATCGGAAAGGCCGGCATAGACCTCCGCCTTGTCCACCTTGATTCCCTGGTTTTCCAACTCCTGCCTGAGCTGAACGAGGGAATTTTCGACAATATGGCGCACCTGGGCATTATCGCTGAAAAAGGAGGCCGTCACCGCACCCTCATTGGACACGGAAATCCTCAAGGTAAGGTTCCCAAGGTGCTCCGGTTTCAAGCGGATGACCATCTCCGTGCTCTCCTGAGCACGTATGAGCCGGGCCTGCTCCACAATTTGCTGCGGAATATCAAAATCATCCCTGGCCTGCTGTGCAGAGGATGCAGTCGATGTCTGGTCCGCACGGTTCACATTTTGCATCGTCTGCTGGAATGCCGGTACAGTCGGAGCATTGCCTTCCGGCTGGCGAAGAGCAGGCTCTCCATCCCTCACGGTGGTTTCACCCGATTCCATGATATCTGGCTCCTGGGACATCATCTGCCGGAAAGGCATCTGCTGTTCCTGCGGCTCCTGTTGTTGCTGCTGCCGGGGCTGTTGCTGCATCAACTGCTGCCGCAATCCCTCAACGGGAGGCATTGCTTCCTCTTCCACTGTGATCTGCACCCCATTGAGCAAAGCAGCTTTATCCCCCTGGTTCACCGGCTGCTGCTCCTGCCTCGTTTGAAGCGGTGCCTGCACAGAAGCCGTCATGCTCTCTGCAGCCACAGGGACGGCCGTCGGCTGCCTCATCACATCCGCCCCTTGCAACATTTGTCGGCCTTCCACATTCTCCTGTCGCATGACGACAGATTGCAGTTCACTTCCATCCACGGCAAAATTCCTTGCCATCTGAAGCGACTGTGCAGAAAGCGGATCCGAAGGCATCCGCTGATTCCCGGGCATGACTGTAGACTGTTGCATATCCTGCCCAGAAGAAGCATCGCCATCAAACATCTGTCCCGGAGAAATCCCCGTCTGCTGCATATCCTGCTGGTTTGCACCTTTGACCATCTGTCCGGAAAGCATCGCCAGCATCTGCTGGTGTTTTGCCGTCTGCTCGCCGGACTGGGGAAGCAGCGTCTGCAAATTGGGGCTTGGCATCTCTGACTCTCGTCCTGATTTCGCTATCCATTCCCCCGGAAAATCATCTGCCTCTGCAACATCACCCAAGGTCTCGATTGCAGATACCTGTTCCTGCCCTGCAGCCACTTCCATATCTGTCTGTAGATTTCCAATGAACTGCAGCAACTGGCTCGTCGCTGCGCCTGCCTCCGCTGCCGTCTCAAGACTTGTATCTGCATCTGCATCGGCATTTTTTTCCATGTCATTGGAAACTTTTCCCGTATCATTGGGAGCTTTCCCAGCATCCTTGCTCTTGCTTTCCGCAGTTTTTCCTGACATCCCTGC